>RGNC01000007.1 GCA_010029175.1 Synechococcaceae bacterium WB8_1B_136
GGCCTCATCCAGCACCACGATGCCGTCGGAGCTGTCGGTAAGGCCCAGTTCCGCCAGGGAGCAGATCATGCCGCTGCTGGCCACCCCGCGCAGCTCGGCCGGCTTGATGGAGAGGTCCACCGCCGGCAGGTAGGAGCCCACCGTGGCCACCGCCACGTGAATGCCAGCCCGCACATTCCTGGCACCGCAGACAATCTGCAGCGGATCGGCGAAGCCGATCCGCACCGTGCAGACGCTCAGCTTGTCGGCATTGGGATGGGGAGCGCGGGCCTCGACATGGCCCACCACCACACCGGCGGCTCGGGCGGCGAGATCCTCGATCTCCTCCACCTCGAAGCCGGACACCGAGAGCCGTTCAGCGAGTTCGGCGGCTGGCAGATCGCAGGCCACCAGCTCCCGAAGCCATTGGAGCGAGACCCGCATGAACCTGGCGATCAAGGAGCGCCGACTCTAAAGAGCCGGGTTGCGAAGGCTGCTGCATCCCCGGGCCGGCAGGCGTTGGGGAGGGTGGCAGACGAGGGGGTATGGTTGACCACTGTCATCCCGCATCGCTCCAGCGGCGCAACGTCCTTTATGGCCAAGAACAAGGGCGTCCGGATCGTGATCACTCTCGAGTGCACCGAATGCCGGTCCAACCCCGCCAAGCGGTCTCCTGGCGTGTCCCGTTACACGACTGAGAAGAACCGCCGCAACACCACTGAACGGATTGAACTGAAGAAGTTCTGCCCGCACTGCAACAAGTCGACGGTTCACAAAGAGATCAAGTGATCTCACCGGCGTGATCCCCGCCTTCTGCACACCTCCAACTCCGTTCAGTCATGAGTAGTTCCTTCTTCAAGAAGCGCCTGTCGCCGATCAAGCCCGGCGACCCGATCGACTACAAAGATGTCGATCTGCTCAAAAAGTTCATCACCGAGCGCGGCAAGATTCTGCCCCGCCGGCTCACTGGCCTCACGGCCAAGCAACAGCGCGATCTCACCAACGCCGTGAAGCGCGCCCGCATCGTTGCCCTGCTGCCCTTTGTGAACCCCGAGGGTTGATCCCCTCCTGAAGCGCTTTGAATCCTGGCGATCTGGTTGGCGTTCATGCCCGTTCCGGGCCACGCCTCGCCGTGATCACCGGGATTCAGGGCTCCAAGGCTTCCCTGGCCATTGGTTTCGAGGCGCGACCGGAACGCTTGCCTCTGCGGGACATCGATGCGATAGCCCCCGGCAACGTTCACGAGGGCTGCCCCTCCATCGCCGCCGCTCCCTGGGTCCTCACACCTGAAGCCCTGCGCCAGGCGCAACCGTCTCGCCGCGACCTGGCTGCTGCCTGGCTGCTGTTGGAGGGCGATGAGCAATGGCTCAGCCTTGTGGCCCTGGTGGATCTGCTGACGAGCCAGGCCGATGCTCTGCATCTGGCCGCCAGCTGGTTGCTGCTCCAACAGCAGGATCTGTTCCGGTGCCGGCAGGGCCGCTACCAGCGCAGGCCGCTGACGGATCTGCGCAACCTGCGCCATGAACGTCACGGCGAGGTGCTGCGGGAACGGGATCGACAGCAGTGGCGCCATTGGCTCAGGCAACGGCAACCGATTGAGCTCCAGCAGCTGAGCAGCGAAGCCAGGCAGCAGCTGGATGGATTGTTGCGGTTTGCCGCCGATCCGGAAGCTGCCCTGGCACCGGCATTGCGCCAGCTGTTGCAGGACGTGCACTGCCCGCCGCAGCTGGGGGACGTGCGCCGGCTGCTGGCGGATCTGGGCCAGTGGCAGCGCCACCAGCTGCGGTGCCTGGAGGGCACGGCCTGGTCGGCAGGATTCAGCGCCGAGCTGACCGCCGAGGCGGAACGCTTGGCCGCCGAGGCCCAGCTTCCCCAGCCCTCGGATGCCCAGCGGTTGGATCTGACCCACCAGCGCAGCGTCACCATCGACGATGCCGACACCCGCGACGTCGACGACGGCCTGGCCCTGGAACGCTGCCCCGACGGAGGCCGCTGGATCTGGATCCACGTGGCGGATCCGGGGCGATTGGTGGCGCCCGATTCACCCCTGGATCTGGAGGCCCGTCGGCGTGCCAGCAGCCTCTACCTGGCCCAGGGCAACGTGCCGATGTTCCCCACTTGCCTCTCGGAGGGGGTGTTCAGCCTTCACCAGGGGCAGCGCTGCCCCAGCTTCAGCCTTGCGGTGCGCCTGGAGCAGTCCGGAGCCATCGCCGAGCGGCGGCTGCATCGCGCTTGGATCCGGCCCCTCTATCGGCTCAGCTACGAGGACGCCGACGAACTGATTGAGTATGCCCCGCCCCAGGATGACGACCTGGCGGAACTGCATGGCCTGCTGGAGTGTCGCCGTCGCTGGCGGGTGGCCCAGGGCGCATTGTTGATGGACCAGCCGGAAGGGCGCTTCCGCCGCTGCGGCGAACAGGCGCAACTCGAGGTGGTGGAGCCCAGCCCGTCGCGGTTGATGGTGGCTGAAGCCATGATTCTGGCCGGCGCCGCCGTGGCGGACCTGGCCCGCGAAGCCAATCTGCCCCTGCCCTTCCGCAGCCAGCCCAACAGTCCGTTGCCGGCGCCCACGGAACTGGAGGCCCTGGCCCCCGGGCCCGTGCGCCATGCCGCCCTGCGCAAGGGGCTGAGCCGCAGCAGCACCGGCACCACAGCTGCTCCCCACTTCAGCTTGGGGCTGGAGGCCTACGTGCAGGCCACCTCGCCAATCCGCCGCTACGGCGATCTGCTTACCCAGCGGCAGCTGGCGGCACTGCTGGAGCAGGGTGCACCCCTGAGTGCCGATCAACTCAGCGATCTGCTGGAGGAGCTGGAGCCGGCCCTGCGCCAGGGGATCCAGATCAGCCGCGAAGACCAGCGCCACTGGCAGCAGGTCTGGTTCTGCCACCACCGGAGCGAGCGGTGGGACGGACTGTTCCTGCGCTGGCTGCGGCCCCAGGATGGGTTGGCCCTGGTGCGGATCGAGGCCCTGGCCATGGACCTGGCCGTCGTGCTCCACGACGGCGGCCAGCCGGGCGAGGCGGTGGTGGTGCAGGTGAAGGAGAGCGACCCCGATGCCGATGTGCTGCGGCTGGTGGCCCAGCGCTCAGGCCATCAGCCGTGACACCCGCAGCCAGGGTCCCCAGGGGTTGCAACAGCCGATCACCTGCACCGCCCTGGGCCGATCCAGGCCCTCCAGCCAGTGGTGGAGCTGTGGCTCCAGCGTGATCAGCGGCCAGAGCTGCTCTGCTGTGGCCAGCTGGTAGCCCCCCTGGCCATCGACCATCAGCTCACCACGGAACAGGCGCTCATGGGGCTCCGCTGGCGGTTGGTGCTCCCGCAGCCCCGCCAGATGGCCGCCCGTGCTGAGCTGAGCTGGATCATCGAGCACAGCCCGCTGCCGCTCCGCCCACTGGGGATGGTGCCAGGGGGTGTCCCACAGGGGCACCGGGCCTGCCGGGGCATGGCCATCACGGATCAGGAGCTCCTGCAACGCCCGCACTGGCAGCTCAGCGGCCAGCAGGCCCCGGGCCAGGGCCAGGGCGGCGGCGGCCCCGGCGGCCTGGCCCAGATTGAAGATCAAGGGTTGAAGACGGGTGGCGCCGTTGGCCATGTGGCTGGTGCTGAAGCCCTTGTCGGCGGCCAGCAGGTTCTCGACGTCTTGGCTCACCAGGGCGCCGTAGGGAATGGCGAAGGGTGTGCCGCTCCAGCGGCCTCCCCAGCGGCAGCTCTTGGGGGCCAGGGGCCAATCGGGGCCGGGGTAGTGGTGATCATTGGCGTAGTTGCCCACAGCAATGGAGGTGATCCGGCCCTCGCCATCCATGGGCAAGGCTGCGATCGAGGCGCCGGGTGCCTGCGGTAGCAGGTGCTGCTCCAGCAGCAGCTGCTGACCCACCAGCCTTCGGCCTTCTCGCCAGTAGGGCATCAAGGCCAGGGCCTCCGCTCCCGCCAGGGCACCGCTGGCGGCGGCGCCGGGATCGGGGAAGCAGGCGGCCCGCTGCAGCCAGCCACCGCTGGCCTCCTCCAGGGCCGCGGCAAACCGCAGGCTGTGGCCGCGCATCTCCCCGTAGAGCTCAGCGCGCAGGCTGGGGTGCTCCGCAAATCCGCGCAGCAGCTCCCCGTGCCAGTCGTTGCCGTGCAGGGGCCAGTTGAGCATCACCAATCCGCCCGGCAGCCGCCCGTAGCTGATGGTGCGCTCGAGCCCGAAGCGCTCCACCGCCCCGGTGAAGGGCGGAGGCAGTGAAGGGGCGGCATCGGGCCCTTGGGCAGGGGGATCGCCCTGGAGTTGCCCCATCACCACCCAGGTGGGCGATTGCAACGGCTGGCGCTGAAAGAACGGATCGCTGCGCAGCGCCTTCGCGCTGGGAGCACTGGGCTCCTGCCACTGCTCCTGGGCCTCCCAACCCAGGCGATAGGGGGCCTGCGCCAGAGGGAAGCAGTCACCCCGGTCGCTGCCATCGATCAGGATCTGCAGACCAATGGACAACAGCTCACCCCGATGCTCCACGCGGAGCCCGGTGAGGCGACGGCCGCTCCGCTCCACCGCCTCCAGCCGCACCCCCGGCCACCAGCGCAGCCGCGGCTCGGCGGCCACCCACTCGCGCAGGATCCGCTCCGCTGTGGACGGGCGATAGCCGAAGCAACTCACCCAGTTGTGGTCGACACCCTCGGGTTCCCGCCGCTGCAGCTCCCGCAGGAAGGCACCCCACAATCCCGACTGCCAAGGCGTGAGCTCATTGCCATCGGGGGCACAGACGCCGGCAGCACTCACCATGCCCCCCAGCCAGGGGCCAGGGGTGAGCAGCAGGGTGGCGGCGCCCCCGCGGGCCGCCTGGAGTGCGGCTGCCACGCCACCGGTGCCACCCCCCCAAACCACCACCTGGGCCTGCTCGCTGGGGTTCGACATCGGAGCCCTTGGATCGCTGGTGGGGCCCAGGCTGCCAGAGCCGGCCCTGCGTAGGATCCCGCCGATGACCTACACCCTCACCACCCCCCTTTACTACGTCAACGACAAGCCCCATCTGGGCAGTGCGTACACGACGCTGGCCTGCGATGCCCTCGCCCGCTACCAGCGCCTGAAGGGGCAGACGGTGCTGTTCATCACCGGCTGTGATGAACACGGCCAGAAGATTCAACGCACGGCCGAGGCCGCCGGTCTCTCACCCCAGGCCCACTGCGATGCCGTCAGCGAGCAGTATCGCCAGCTGTGGCAGAGCTGGCAGATCAGCAACGACCGCCTGATCCGCACCACCGATCCCCGCCATCGCCACATTGTTGAGCAGTTCTTCGCGCGGGTGGAGGCCAATGGCGACATCGTGGAAGGGCGGCAGCAGGGCTGGTACTGCGTGGCCTGCGAGGAATTCAAGGACGATCCCCATGAGGCCCAGGATCCTGAATGCCCCATCCACCGCAGACCCCTGGAATGGCGCGATGAACTGAATCTCTTTTTCCGCCTCTCGCGCTACCAGCAAGCCATCGAGGCGCTGATCGCGCGGGAGGGTTTCATCCAGCCGGCCAGTCGGCGCCGCGAGGTGGAGAACTTCGTGAAGCAGGGTCTGCGCGACTTCTCCATCTCCCGCATCAACCTGCCCTGGGGGATACCGGTGCCAGGCCATGAGGGTCACACGTTTTACGTGTGGTTTGATGCACTGCTGGGTTACCTCACCGCCCTGCTGGAGCCGGGAGAGGAGGCGGATCTGGACACGGCCATCACTCGAGGCTGGCCGGCTGCGGTGCATGTGATCGGCAAGGACATCCTGCGCTTTCACGCCGTCTACTGGCCGGCCATGCTTCTCTCGGCCGGATTGGATCTGCCCCAGCAGGTGTTTGGTCACGGTTTTCTCACCCGCGAGGGCCAGAAGATGGGCAAATCCCTCGGCAATGTGCTCGATCCGGCTGAGCTGCTGCAGCGCTGCGGCCGGGATGCGGTGCGCTGGTATCTGCTGCGCGACATCCCCTTCGGCGATGACGGCGACTTCCAACAACAGCGCTTCATTGATCTGGTGAACAACGACCTCGCCAACACCATCGGCAATCTGCTCAACCGCACCAGCTCCATGGCACGGCGCTGGTTCTCGGAGGCGGTGCCCCCCGCAGGGACAGCAGCAGGAACCGAACACCCGCTGGCCCAGGCCGCCGAGGGCGCCCGCCAGCAGGCCTTGGAGGGGCTGGACGGCCTCGATTTCCGCAGCGCTGCCGAGGCCGCCCTGCAGCTGGCCATCAGCGCCAACGGCTACCTCAACGACCAGGCCCCCTGGAGCAAGATGAAACAGCCGGACAGTTGCGAGCAGGTGGCCGCAGACCTCTACGCCGTGCTGGAGGCCGCCCGGATTGTGGCTCTGCTGCTTGCTCCGCTGCTGCCGGATCTCAGCGGGCGGATGCTGACGCAGCTGGGCCAACCGGTTCCTTGCTCCACGGCGGCCTCGGCTGAGGCGCAGCCAGCCGCGCCAGCAGCCCTGCCCTGGCTGGAGCGCCTGGCGTGGGGTGGCCTGGAGGCGGGTGCTGCCCTGCCTGAACCCTCGCCGGTGATGGCCCGGCTGGAGCTGGATTCGCCCCTGTGAAACGCCGCGCCCTGATGCAGGCAGCGCTGCTGGTGCTGCTGCTTCCGGCCTGCGCCCAGCAGGCGAGCGTCAAGCCGCCACCGGAGCCGTTTGTGTTCCGCGCCCTCGACCTGCGCCAGCAGGACACGGCGGGACGACCGGCCTGGGAACTCACCAGTCCTGAAGCGCGCTACGACATCACCCGACGAGTGGCCCAGGCCCGCCAACCCCGTGGTGTGATCTACCTGCAGGGCAAGCCCCGCTACCGCATCTCCGCCCGCAGTGGCACCGTGATCGGGGATGGCCAGGCGGTTCAGCTGGAAGGGGAGGTGAGCATCACCCTCCTGGGCAAGGATCCCGTTCACGTGAGGGGCGATCTGGTGCGCTGGCTGCCCCGCCAGAACCTGATGTTGATTGATCGGAGGCCTGTGGCCACCGACCGCAGCACCCGGCTCAGGGCGCGCACGGCTCGCTTTTTGATCGCCGACGACCGCATCGAGCTGCGGGGCACCGCAACGCTGGACCACTGGGATGGCGCTGCCGGTGGACCACCACCCCTCAGCATCTCCACCGCTTCGGTGGACTGGAAGCCCAACAACGGCGCTCTGCAGGCGCCCCGGGCCGTGCAGGGGCAACGGCGCAGGGGCACGGCCCTGGATCAGACCCTCACGGCCAGCGGCCTGCAGGGAAATTTGCGGGAGGGCTTTGTGGATCTGCTGGCCCCTGTGCAGGTGCTGGACGGGGGCCGGCAGGGCTTGCTCAAGGCTGATCGCACCCGCTGGGCCATCAACGATCAGATGCTGAGCAGCGGCAGCCCCTTCACCGGTCAGGTCAAGCGCTTGAAGGCTCAGGGGGCTCGGTTTGTGATCGATCTGCGCCAGTCGACGCTGCTGGTGCCCCAGGCCTGTGCCCTGCAACAGCCCGATGAGACCCTCAACGCCGAGCGCTGCCTGTGGCATTGGCCCAGTGGTCGTTTTGATGCCTCGGGAGATGTGGTGCTGAGGCGGCAGACCTACAAGCAGGTGACCCGGGCCAGCGTCCTGCAGGGACAGATCGGCAAGGACGGCACGGCCACCTTCACGGCACCGGGCACCAGGGTGTTGTCCCGTTTCACCCTTCCGAGGGGGGAACAGAGCTCGGGGCCAAGCCGTTCAGCAGCGCCTCCAGTGACGTTCTGAGTTTCTGCGCCCAACCCTCCACCCAGGCCTCATCACTGCGGCTGAAGCAGCGTGGCGACCACCCCCCCACCAGCAGCAGACCCTCGCTGCCGATGGGTTGCACGATCACAGCCGGTGTGCCTGGCGGCAGCCCGGTGAACTCAGCCCGGCCCGGATACAGCGCCAGATTCACCAGGGAAACGGCCTTGCCGGTGCTCAGGGCCCGGGCACTGATGGCACCAGGGTGAAACACCGAATCCGCCAGCACGCCTCGGCGCAGCAGGGTGTGGCCTTGCCAGCACAGCAGCACGGTGGCAGCGGGTGTGGCGGTGAGCAGCATCTGGCTGCCCCAGGCAAGCTCCTGCCGCAGGGCATCCGGCAGTCCATCCACCAGATCCAGGGCCTGACGGCCGCTGAGCGCAACACGCTCCGGGGCCACGGGGACGGCACGGGTCCAGAGGATCGCCACCAGCATCAGGCCCACCGCCAGCAAGCTGGCCAGGACGCCAGCCCGTTCCAGGGAGGGCGTCAGCTCCGGAGCGGTCAGCTGGTTGAACAGGCAGAGCAGCAACCCGAGCACCCCAGCCGCCAGGCACAGTTGCGCCGCCCGCCCCATCGCCGCCCCTGTGGATCGCTGTTGACACGTTCTCACAGCTGTTGGATCACACAGGCCGGCGGATGCGGGGCAAACTGGTGCCAGATGCAGAGATCGCCGGTGCTGCTGCGCTCCCTTCGCGGCCTGTTGGTGGGCCTGCTGCTGGTGCTGGGATTGGCCCTGCCACCCGCTGCCCTGGCCACGGGTGTGAACGACTTCCCGGCTGCACCCCCCACCAGCCAGGTGCTCGATGGAGCCGACCTGCTGAGCCGCGCCGCCGCCGCGGATCTGGACAGGCGCCTGGCCGATCTCAAGGCCGATCACATCGAGGCCCGGCTGGTGACCCTGCGGCGCCTCGATTACGGCGTCAGCCTGGAGGCCCTTGGCCAGCAGTTGGTGGACCGCTGGGGTGCCGGGGATCCCGATCGCTCCCAGCTGCTGCTGTTGATCGAGTCGCAGAACAACAGCGCTGCGGTGGTGGCCTCAGAGGACCTGCTGCAGCAACTGCCCCAATCCCTGCTCTCCAGCACGGCCATCAGCACCATGGGGCTTCCGCTGCGGGAGGGTGCCCGCTACCGCCAGGCGTCCGTTGACGCCCTGGATCGCCTGGCGGTGGTGCTGCAGGGTGGGGAGGATCCGGGCCCGCCGCAGCTCCAGGAACGGCTGCCCATTGAAACCAACATCCCCACACGGGAAGAAACCGCCTCCAGCAACGCCTTTGTGTGGGTTGTGGTCTTGCTGGTTGTTGGCACACTGGTGCCCATGATCACCTGGTGGGTGTTTTCCCGCTGAATCACCGACCGCGGAATCGTCGATGGGTCTGACCGACTGGATGGGGACATTCGATCGCGCCGGTGCGATGGATGTGAGCGGCGATCTGGAGCGCGCCTACGAGGCCGCTCTGCTGATCCAGAGCCTGGAGCTGGAGTATTACAACGACCGCCCGGTGCGGCCGGAACTGGAGCTCAGCATTCCACGGCAGACCCAGGCGCAGATGCTGCGGCGCTTCCGCGCCGCCCTGCAGATCTGCCGCGACACCGTTGAAGCGATCGAGCGCCACCGCAATGAGCTCGACAGCCAGGAGCTGCGCCAGCTGCAGCTGGTGGAGAGCGTGACCTCCCGCTACAGCCGTCGCACCAGCCTGGCGGGGATCAGCCGCTCCCCGGAGCTGCTGCCCCGCAGCCTGCTGGGGGTGTTTGACGGGGTGCGTCGCCAACTGGACCCGGAGGCGGAAGCCTCTTTGGTGGCCGGCTTCCGGCGCCGGCGCGATTCAACCCTGGTGTCGCTGCGGATTCTGCTGCTGTTGATTCTGGTGCCGTTGATCGTGCAGCAGATCAGCCGTACGGCGGTAATTTCTCCGCTGGTGGATCGGTTCGCCCAGGATGTTCCCTTCCTGAATTACACCAAACCCCACCTGCAGGAAAAGGCCGTCGCCAAACTGCGGCTCTACCAACAGGAAATGGAGTTTGAAGCCCTGTTGGAGGGAAGGCAACCCCCATCCCGGGAAGAGATGCAGGCCGCTCTGGCCCAGAAAGCCAGCAGCCTCAAGGAAGAGGCCGATGGCGAGAGCGTTTCTGCCTTCAAGAACATTCTTGCCGACGTGGCCGGCTTGATCGGTTTTCTGCTGGTATGTCTGTTTGGCCGCCGCGATATCCAGGTGCTGCGGGGCTTCCTGGATGAGGCGGTGTATGGCCTCAGCGACAGTGCCAAGGCCTTTGCCATCATCCTGTTCACCGACATCTTCGTGGGTTTCCACAGTCCTGAAGGCTGGACTGTGCTCCTGGAAGGCATCGAAGATCACTTCGGCCTGCCGCACCAGGAGAATTTCATCATGTTGTTCATCGCCACCTTCCCGGTGGTGCTGGCCACCATCTTCAAGTACTGGATTTTCCGTTACCTCAACCGCGTGTCTCCGTCCTCTGTGGCAACCCTGCGCAACATGAATGGTGGCGGCTGAGCCCCCGCTGCCCTCGCCCAAGGGCCTGGTGTTGGTGAGCGGGCCGAGCCGCAGTGGCAAGAGCCGCTGGGCGGAACATCTGGCGGCGATCAGTGGCCGTCCCGTGCTCTACCTGGCCACGGGGCCCCAGCGCCCGTCCGATCCCAGCTGGCAGGAGCGCCTCAGGCTCCACCGCCAGCGCCGCCCAGCCAGTTGGGACACCCTGGAGGTGGGTGGCGGTCTGGGGACCGTGCTGGCGGAGCTGCGGCTGCAGCCGGATCCACCGCGGGGCGGGCCGCAGCGCCCGCTGCTGTTGATCGATTCCCTGGGCACCTGGCTTTCGCACCACCTGGACTGTGACTCCGAGGTCTGGGATGGTGTTCAGGAGCAGCTGCTGTTGGAATTGAGGCAGATCGCGCAACCGGTGCTGCTGGTGAGCGAGGAAGTGGGCTGGGGGGTGGTGCCCCCCACGGCAATCGGTGGGCGGTTTCGGGATCGGCTCGGCAGCCTGCAGCAACGGCTGATGGTGCAGTGCCACGCCGCCTGGCTGGTGGTGCAGGGCCGCGCCCTGGATCTCCATGCCCTGGGCAGGGCCGTGCCGGATCGTTGACCATGCCACGGGTGGTGCTGTTCCAGCCGGAGATCCCTCCCAACACCGGCAATGTGGCCCGCACCTGTGCCGCCACAGCCACAGAGCTGCACCTGATCGAACCGCTTGGCTTTGAGATCAGTGATCGAACCCTACGTCGGGCAGGCCTCGACTACTGGCCCTGGGTGCAACTGCAGCGCGGCCGGCTGCTGGCCCTCACCCGCCATGCCAGCAGCAGTTACGACGCCCTGGACTACGAGCCGAGCGATTGGCTGCTGTTTGGCCGAGAGAGCAGCGGCCTGCCTGCAGAACCCCTGGCCGATGCCGATCGCTGCCTGAGCATTCCCATGGCCGGTTCGGTGGAGCACGGCGGCGGCGTCCGCAGCCTCAACCTCTCGGTGGCGGTAGGTGTGGTGCTGTTCGAGGCCTTGCGTCAGCTGCGGGGCTGATCGCCAGAGGGCGGA
The DNA here is from genome assembly GCA_010029175.1 of Synechococcaceae bacterium WB8_1B_136. GTDB lineage: Bacteria > Cyanobacteriota > Cyanobacteriia > PCC-6307 > Cyanobiaceae > Vulcanococcus. The sequence continues at coordinate 11,239 of RGNC01000007.1, forward strand.
TATCCGCCATGGGCCCAATCCCTGTCCTGCACAGCCCTTAGCACCTCTTTTTTCATCTGGGCAACCCAAAGAGTGACCACGGCGACTTGCCCGCACAGGTTCAAGCCGTTACTCTCCCCCCAGCTCGGGGATGCTGGCTTCTCCACCGGGCTTTGTCCGACGGGTGAACCTGCATGAAGCCTTCTCACTTCTTCATCTCCACCCTGGCCGGCAGCTCCTTGCTCGGCCTTGTTGGAGCCTCCCTGTTGCCGACCATCGCCGATTCCCGAGCCTCATTCGAGTTGGGATCCCTGCCCGAGCAGCAGGCCAAAGAAGCGAACGCCATTGCCTCCCTGCCCTCGCTGGCGGACCGTCTCTGGGTCAAGGTCCGCAACCCGATCTCGATTGAGCAGCTGGCCAGCCAGCTGGCCCAGGATGAAACCAAGCTGGCCAAGCTGAACGACGTCAACGAGGACCACGAGTTCAACCGAGGCGACTGGCTGGTGCTCCCCAGCCAATCCAGCCGACGCGCCAAGCAGCTGGCGGCCATCGACACCACCGAACTGCGCCGCAGTCCGCCCCTGGCAGCGCCACCACAGCCTGAGGACAACGCCAGTGTTCGCTTCGGCGACAACCTGGTGAAGATCGCCCAGCGCTACAACCTCACCATCGCTGAGCTCCTGCGCCTCAACCCCGGCCTGGAGGCCGCCCGGCTGGTGGTGGGCACCCAGATCCGCCTGGCGCAGTCGTCACCGGCACGCCCGACCATGGTGCTGGGTTTGAAGCCCACCGGCAGTGGCGGCCTCAGCTGGCCCGATCAGGATTTCGGCGACTCCCCATCGCGCGTCGATCCCAATCAACCCTTCAACACCACCGGTTGGATCTGGCCGGCCGCTGGCGTGTTCTCCTCCGGCTACGGCTGGCGCTGGGGCCGCATGCACAAGGGCATCGACGTGGCCAACAACGTGGGCACTCCGATCCATGCCGCCAAGGCCGGACAGGTGGTGAGCGCCGGCTGGAACGACGGCGGCTACGGCTACCTGGTGGAGATCCGCCACGACGACGGCACGATGACCCGCTACGCCCACAACAGCCGCATTCTGGTGAGCAGCGGCGATGTGGTGGCCCAGGGCACCGTGATCTCGTTGATGGGCAGCACCGGTCGCAGCACCGGCCCCCACCTCCACTTTGAAATTCTGCCTCCAGGTCGCGGTGCCGTGAATCCGCTCCAGTTCCTGCCGGCCCGCGCCTGAGGCGGCCGAGGGAACTCTCCTGGCCAGGTGCCCGTTGGTTGATCGTCTACAATTACTTCACCGCGGCTCGGTAGCTCAGCTGGTTAGAGCGTGGGATTCATAACCCCAAGGTCGGGAGTTCAAGTCTCCCCCGAGCCATCACTTATTGCCCTGCTTCGGCGGGGCTTTTTGTTGGCTTGATTGTCAGGCAAGCCAGCTGCAGGCGATGCTGAGCAGTGCTGCAAACCAGATCGACCAAGTTCCACTGGCCCGCTCAGAATTGCCAGGACGGAGGCAATCTGACAATCCAGATGGTGTCGCTGAAGCCCACTGAAAGGGCTCGGCTGCTGCCCTTGGCTCAGAGCTGGGCGGGTTGCTGCTCAGGTGGTTCCAATTGAATGGTGCTGTGGGCGATGCCCAGTTCAGCCAGCCGCTGTTTGGCCAGGTGCAAGAGCTGCAGGTCGTCCTCCAAAGGCGATTGCCGCACCACATGGGCCGTGAGCGCATTCTGCGAGGTGCTCATCGACCAGACATGCAGATGATGCACATCCACCACGCCGGGTAGACCCCGCAGCAGCGCCTGCACCGCTTCGATGTCGATTCCCTCGGGCACGGCATCCAGGGCGATCCGCGTGGCCTGCAGCAGGATCTCCACGCCACTCCAGGCCACCGCCAGGCCCACACCGATGGCTGTGGCCGCATCCAGCCAGTTCCACCCCGTGGCGCGCACCACCAGAGCCGCAACGAGCACTGCGGCGGATACGGCGGCATCGGTGAGCAGATGCACCACCGCTGCCTTGCGGTTGAGGTCATGGCCCGAATCCGCGCCAAACAGCCGGGCGGAATAGAGATTCACCGCCACCCCGATGGCAGCGGCCCACAGCACCGGGGTGGTGGAGACCTGCACCGGCTCGGAGAGGCGCTGAATCCCCTCCACCAACACCACCGCCGAGGCCATCAAGATCAGCACGGCATTGGCGAGCGAGGCCAATTGAGTACTTCGGCCGTAGCCATAGGTGAAACGGGCCGAAGGGGGCCTGCCACTGAGTCGCTCAGCCCCCCAGCCCAGCAACAGGCCAGCCACATCGCCCAGGTTGTGAACCGCATCGCCGATCAGCGCCAGGGAGCCGAACCCCACGCCGACCACCAACTGCAGAGCCGAGAGGCCGCTATTGAGCACAACGCTCCAGCGAAAGGCGGCGGCGGAACCGCCGCGATGCTGGTGTTGCCGGGGATGGGGCTGCCGCTGGATCTCCACAGCTGGATGGCTGTGGTGCCGGTGGGGGTGGGCCAAGGAGGGTCAGGCGAGGGAACGGTTGAACAGGCCGATCAGCCCCAGGCTGAGGCTGGCGGTGATCACCACGGTGGCCATCTGGGGAGTGGTCAATGGCGTGAGGCTGAGCCCCTGTTGCAGAACCGGGAAGGCCAGCAGTGCCAGCCACAGAGCGAGGCCCAGGGCGGTACCGGCCAAAGCGTGGCGGGTGGACAGCCCGCCGTTCAGGCCCACCAAGCCGCCACTGGCCAGCAACAGCAGGCCGAACACCAGGCTGCGCCGGGATTCAGGCCCAATCTGGGGCCAGTGGGCGAGCACCAGGGCAGCCACCAGCAACACCACACCCTGGCCCAGGGCGCGGCGCCAGATCGCAGCGCCGAACAGCGGCGCATCGGCTGCGCGGGGTGGCTGACGCATCAGGCCAGGGGCCGGTGGCAGCGCCTCAAACACCACTGTGCAGGCGGGATCGATCACCAGATGCAGCAGAGCGATGTGAACGGGCAGCAGGATTATGGTCTGGCCGAACAGCAGTGGCAGCAGACCCAGGGCTGCAATCGGCAGGTGGATCGCCAGGGTGTAGGCAAGGGCCCGGTGCAGGTTGGCGTCGATGCGCCGGCCCAGGGCAATCGCCTCCACCAGGCTGCTGAAGCTGTCATGCAGCAGCACCAGATCGGCGGATTCCCGGGCGACGGCCGTGCCCCGCTGGCCCATGGCCACGCCAATGTCGGCGGCCTTGAGGGCTGCCGCATCGTTCACGCCATCACCGGTCATCGCCACCACCTGGCCAGAGGCCTGCAGGGCCTGCACCAACTGCAGCTTGTGTTGCGGCAGCACCCGCGCAAACACGCTGGTCTGCTCCACCAGCCTGGCCAGGTCTGCGCTGGGCCTGGTCGCCAGCTCCCGGCCTGTCAGCACCGCCCCGGCGGGGATACCGGCCTGATCCGCAATGGAACGGGCCGTTGCTGGGCTGTCGCCGGTGATCATCACCACGCGCAGGCCGGCGGCCCGGGCCCGGGCCATCGCCTGCGGCACCTCCTGGCGCAGGGGATCCGCCAGACCGATGAAGCCCAGGGGTTCAAACAGGTAGTCGTGCAGGGCTGCGGGGGGATCTCCCTGGGTAGCGGCCGGTTGCCCGCCGTGCAACAGCACGCCGTCCACACCCCGCGCCACCGCAATCACTCGCAACCCCTCCGCCGCCAGGCTGTCGGCCAGCGCCAGGAAATCGCTGCTGGCCTGGGGCGGCAGGTGGCAGAGGTCGGCGATGGCCTCCGGGGCCCCCTTGGCCGCCAGCTGCCAGGCACCCTGGCCATCCCGCCACAGTTGGGAGAACACCAGCAGGTCGGCCTGGAGCGGGTAGTCGCGCTGCAGCGGCCAATCGGGATGGAGGTGGTCGCTGCCGCGCAGATGGGTTGCGGCGAAGCGCTGGATGGCCAGCTCCATGGCGTCCACCGGGTCGCCCCGGCTGGCCAGCACGGCCATTTCCACCAGACCATGGCAGGGTTCCTGCAAGGGCAGCCCGCCTCGCCAGGCCTCCTGGCCGGGCCAGGTAAGCAGGCGCTCCACCCCCATGCGGTTTTCGGTGAGGGTTCCGGTCTTGTCCACGGCCAGCACGGTGGCCGTGCCGAGGCTCTCCACCGCCGCAGGCCAGCGGGCCAACACGCCGATGCGGGCAAGGCGCAGGGATCCCAGGGCCAGGAACAGGGCCACCACCACCGGGATCTCATTGGGCAGCACCGCCAGGGCCAGGGCCAGGGCTGCCAGCAGGGCCTGGGGCCAGTCGCCGCTGAGGGCAGCGCGCATCAGGGCCATGGCCACGCAGAGGGCGATGGCAACGCCACTGAGCCGAGCCGTGAGGCGGCGGGTGCTGCGCTGCAGGCGGGTGAGCGGCGGTTGCACCGAGGCCAGGTTCTTGCCGAGCAGCCCCAGCTCCGTGGCCTCGGCCACCGCCACCACTTCGGCCCATCCCCGCCCGCTGGACACCAGCGAGCCGGCCAGCACCCGTTCGCCTGGATGTTGCTTGGCAACGGGAAGCGATTCACCGGTGAGCAGGGATTCATCCAGCCAGAGCCCTACGGCTTCCGTGAGCCGGCCATCGGCAGCCACCCGATCGCCCTCCTCCAGCCGCAGCAGATCGCCCAGCTGCACCTGCTCCGCCGGCAGCTCGGCTTCGATGGCACCACGGCGCACGTGCGCCTTCGGGGCCGACAGCCGGGCCAGCTCCTGCAGAGCTCTTGAACTGCGCCACTCCTGAACGGCATCGAGCAGGGCAATGCCCACCACGAACACCAGCAGGATCCCCGCGTCGGCCGGTTCACCGATCAGCAGGTAGATCAGCGCGCAGGCCAGGAGCAGCAGGTTGGTGGGCTCCAGCAGGGCCATTGGGATTGATCTGCACGTTCACGGGTGGCCCGGAGCAGCTGCGCTCTGGTTCCGTCTTAGCCAGGCTGAAGACCTCGGCCATGGACGCTGCCCCCGGGGGTGACGAGCAAGACCGATTCCCGGGCAAGGGCGATCAAAACTGTCTACGGTCCACAGAACGCCACCACACCGCCATGCACTTCTGGGCCCCATCCATCGATCCAGCCAATCCGATGGATTGCACCCAGCCAGAGCGCTATGCGCTGCAACGGCTCGACAGTGGCACGTTCCTCACCATCGGCGGAGACGGCCAGGTGCTGGAAGAGGTGACGACGGCGGAGGCGGCCTATCTCTTTCACACCCATGAGGCTGCGGTGCGGGCTGCCAGCGAGCTGAACGCCGAGGGCCGAGGGCCGTTTGACGTGGTGAAGATCGAGCTGAACATCCGCTGAGCGGCTTCAGCTGCTGTAGCTGTCCTCAAGAACCGTGTCGGTGAGCACGGGAACCATCACAAAGGCATCGTGGAACAGCGCGGCCGAAGCCTCAGGGGCCGGAACGGACGCGGAAACGCTGGAGGACGGTGAAGCAGACGCGATCGTGGTGGCTGGGGAGCGGCGACGCCCGCCTGCGGTGGCCTGCCCACGGCCCGTGTCCCCGCGGCTGGCCAGGGAGCGCCCCAGGCCGCTGCGGTTCGAGGGTGAACGACTGGTGACCAGAGGGCGCTGGATCGGCTGCTCCTTGAGTTCGTTGCGCACCTGGTTCAACAGCCGGAAATGACCGGTGGCGTTGTATTTCCGCAGCAGAGTTGGGTCCCAGGCCATTCAGCCGGCGTCGTCCAGAAGAACATCACCCTAGGGGGCCACGGCTGCCGAGGGAACCGTGATAAATTGTTGCGGTAGCAACTGGTAGTCGGTCCGCCTTTGAGTTGGATCCTGCCAGTGCTCTGCACCCATTCTTTCTGCGACTATGTCCCGGCTCGTTGGCTTGCAAGCTCCCGACTTCACCGCCACCGCCGTGGTGGATCAGGAGTTCAAGGAGGTGACCCTGTCCCAGTACCGCGGCAAGTACGTGGTGCTGTTCTTCTATCCGCTCGATTTCACCTTCGTGAAAGTCGACGACGACTGGCGCATCGATCGCATCCAGAAGCTGGCGGCCGCCTGATCCAGCCGCCGTGAGCTCCAGCCCTGCCGCCCCTGAGGCGCGCGCTCGCGAACTGCGCCGCCTGCTCAACCGGGCCGCCCACGCCTACTACGTGCTGGATACTCCCGAGATGGAGGATCCGGTCTACGACCGGCTCTATCGGGAGCTGCTGGATCTCGAAACCCAGCACCCCGCGTTGATCCGCCCCGACAGCCCCACCCAGCGGGTGGGGGGCACCCCAGCCCAGGGATTCACCAGCGTGGATCACCGCATCGGCCTGCTCAGCCTCGACAACGCCTTCAGCACGGACGAGCTGGAGGCCTGGTACAGCCGGCTGCTCAAGGTGCTCGACCGGGAACCGGCGGAGGGCACCCCCTCGCCGGCCCTGCCGATGGTGGGGGAGCTGAAGATCGACGGCAATGCCCTGGCCCTCAGCTACGACCAGGGCCTGCTGGTGCGGGCCGCCACCCGCGGCGACGGCGAGCGAGGCGAGGAGATCACCGCCAACGTGCGCACGATCCAGAGCGTGCCCCTGCGGCTGCAGCTGGAGCAGCCGCCGGCCTGGGTGGAGGTGCGGGGCGAAGCCCTGATTCCCGATGCCACCTTTGCCGCCATCAACGCCGAGCGCGAATCCCGCGGCGAGGCCCTGTTCGCCAACCCCCGCAACGCCTGCGCCGGCACCCTGCGCCAGCTGGATCCGCGGGTGGTGGCCGCCCGGCGGCTGGATTTCTTCGCCTACACCCTGCACCTGCCGGATGATTGGCAGCCGGGACCCGGAGATCCGCCGCGGCCCACCAGCCAGTGGGAGAGCCTGCAATGGCTCGAGGCCGCCGGCTTCAAGGTGAACCCCAACGCCGAGCTGCTGCCGGATCTGGCGGCGGTGGAGGCCTTCTTCACCAGCTGGGACACGGGCCGCCGTGCCCTGCCCTACGCCACCGATGGCGTGGTGGTGAAGCTCAACGACCTGCGGCTGCAGGACGCCGCCGGCTTCACCCAGAAGGCCCCGCGCTGGGCCATCGCGCTCAAATATCCGGCTGAAGAGGCCCCCAGCAAGCTGCTGCGGCTGGCCTGCCAGGTGGGCCGCACGGGGGTGGTGACCCCCGTGGCCGAGTTCGAGCCGGTGCCCCTGGCCGGCACCACGGTGAGCCGCGCCACCCTGCACAACGCCGATCGCCTGGCGGAACTGGATCTGCACGCCGGCGACACGATCGTGGTGCGCAAGGCCGGCGAGATCATCCCGGAGGTGGTGCGGGTGCTGGCGGAGCTGCGGCCGGCGGGGGCGGTGCGGCTGGAGCTGCCCCACCTGTGCCCCGAGTGCGGCTCGGAGCTGGTGCGGGAGGAGGGCGAGGCGGCCACCCGCTGCGTGAACAGCAGCTGCCCGGCGATCCTGCGGGGCGCCCTGCGCCACTGGGTGAGCAAGGGGGCCCTGGATGTGGACGGGCTGGGGGCCAAGTTGATCGAGCAGCTGGTGGAGCGGGGCCTGGTGCGCTCGATCGCCGATCTCTACGGCCTCGATGGGGCCCTGCTGGCCAGCCTGGAGCGCATGGGGCCCAAATCAGCCGAAAACCTGGTGGCAGCCCTGGCGGCCTCCAAGGCCCAGCCCTGGCACCGCCAGCTCTATGGCCTGGGCATCCATCACGTGGGGGAGGTGAACGCCAAGGCCCTGGCCAAGGCCTTCCCCAGCGCCGCCGAGCTGGGCACTGCCGCCGAAACCACACCGGAGGCGATCACCGCTGTGTTCGGCATCGGCGGCGAGATCGCCCAGAGCCTGCAGCAGTGGTTTGCCACCCCCGCCAACCAGCAGCTGCTCACCGCCCTGGAACGGCAGGGCTTCTCCCTGGCAGCCGGCCCCGAGCAGCTGGCCGCCAGCACCAACGGGGCGGCGGCGGCCCTCGCGGGCCAGACCTTCGTGCTCACCGGCACCCTGCCGACGCTGAGCCGCAGCCAGGCCCAGGCCCTGATCGAGGCCGCCGGCGGCAAGGTGAGCGGCTCGGTGAGCAAGAAAACCAGCTATGTGGTGGCCGGCGAGGAGGCCGGCAGCAAGCTCAGCAAGGCCGAGGCCCTGGGGGTTCCGGTGCTAGATGAGGCGGGGCTGCGGGCGCTGCTGGGACAGCCATAGCCAAGGCGCCACGCGCAAGGCGTCCGGCAATGAATCCTGGAATACAGGAGCGCTGTGAGGGGCCACACATGCCCTATTTCCGGATCTCGGGAGAATTTCAATAGATAGGTATCTTCCGTGACCTCCTCCAACTTTGTGGACCTGGCCAATCTCGGTGTCCTCCGCCTTGCCGATGGCGGAGCCGAGATCAGCGCCTACCACCAGACCGGGAAGCTGGTCTTCGTGATCGGGGGCACCAACAAGGCTTCAGTCGTTGATCTCAGCGATCCTGCCAAGCCAGCGCTGAAGCAACTGCTCGAGCTCAGCGGCCCTGCCAACAGTGTGGCCGTGAGCAGCTCCGGCCTGGTGGCCATCGCCGTTGAGGGCAATGGCGCAGAGCGCTACACCAAAGGTGCTGTTGCCTTCTTCAAGGTGAGCGGCAGTGGTGCCGCCGCCGTGATCACCGCCGCAGGCGAAGTGGCCGTTGGCGTGGTGCCCGACTCCCTGGCCTTCACCCCCGATGGCACCAAGTTGGTGGTGGCCAATGAAGGTGAACCCAATGAGCTCTACACGGTGGATCCCGAGGGAACCATCTCGGTGGTCAGCATCAACGCGGAAACTCCCGCCAGCTCCACCGTGGCCACGGTGGATTTCAAAGGGCTGAACGGCCGCGAAGCTGAACTGCGCGCCCTGGGCATTCGCCTCTCCGGCAAGAGCGACACCACTGCTGCGCAAGACCTGGAACCCGAATACGTGGCCATCAGCGCCGATGGCGCCAAGGCCTACGTGACCTTCCAGGAAAACAACGCCGTCGGCGTGGTGAACCTCACCGGCAATGGCGCCCCGTCCCTGGCGAGCCTGCGCAGCGTGGGCGTGCAGGACTATGTGCGCGGTCAGGCCAACGTCACCACCTACGACCTGACGGTCCCCAGCCCCGGCACCACCGCCGCCGGCGCGGTCGTCCCTGGAGGTGGCCTGTCCGGCCTGTTCGCCACCGGGCGCGACAGCCTCGGCCGTTTGACCTTCCTGGCGCCTGCCGACAGGGGCCCCAATGGCAACGGCACCACCAAAGATGTGGTGAAGGCCGATGGCACAGCCGGCACGGACGGCACCGCCGACAATGTGCAGCCGTTCCTGCTGCCGGATTACCAGGCCCGCTTCTACAGGCTCGCCCTGGATGAGCGCAGTGGTGTGGTGTCAGTGGTCGGCGAAGTGAAGCTGACCCAGAAGGATGGCAAAACCCCGATCAGCGGCCGCTCCAATGGCAAGGGCGATCAGATCCCCGTTGATGTGAACGGAAATCTGCTGGCCTACGACCCCTACGGCGCCGACCTGGAATCGATCGTCCAGGACAAGGACGGCAACATCTGGATGAGCGATGAATACCGGCCGGCGGTCTACAAGTTCAGCCCCACAGGCCAGCTGATCGAACGCTATGTGCCGGTGGGTGCAGCTGCGGCAGCGGGACTCAGCGCTGGTGCCCTCGGAGTTGAAACCCTGCCGGCCGAGTACGCCAAACGCCAGACCAACCGCGGCTTTGAAGGGCTGGCCTACGACGCCACCAGCGGCAAGCTGTTTGCCTTTGTGCAAAGCCCCCTCGACGATGTGGGCGCGAACGATGGCAGCAAGGGTTCGCTGATCCGCATCCTTGAGCTGGATGCAAGCAGCGGCAAGCCCAGCGGGGAATATCTCTACCCAATGGCTGGCAAGGGGAGTGTCACTGGAACGGACACCCCGTTCTACGAGAACAAGGTGGACAAGATCGGCGATGTGGCCTATGACCCCACGCGCCAGGTGTTCTACGTGCTGGAGCGTGACTCCACCGCCGGCGCCCTGAGTTACAAGCAGATCTTCGAGGTGAGCCTGAAAGGAGCCACCAACACCCTCGGCAACAGCATTGCCAACGAAGAAAACTTCAGCATCGACAACCTGGCGGCCCAGGGAATCAAGCTGGCCAGCAAGGTACTGCTCACCAACCTGTCGAGCGAAGGGTACCTGCCGAACGACAAGCCCGAGGGCCTGGCCCTGCTGGCAGACGGTCGTCTGGCCGTCATCAACGACAACGACTTCGGCGTTACATCACTGGATGCAGCCGCTTACAACGGCCTGAGCACCGCTGACAAGGCGAAATACGCTCTGGCCTCCGACATCAACGGTTCAAAAACCTACGTCTACGCCAATCCAGCCGATGCCAAAACCCAGCTGGGCTTGGTGAGCTTTGCCCCCACCTTGCTTGATGCGAACGACAAGGATGGCGGCATCCAACTGCTCAAGAATCAGAATCTCTACGGACTGCGCATGCCCGATGGCATTGCTGCCTATCAGACGAAGGGTGCTGATGGCACCAGCCAGACCTTCACGGTGATCGCCAATGAGGGCGATGGACGGGTACGCCCAGACGGCGATTACACCAGCGGTGGAACAACAACCAAGGACGGCTCCGTCTACAGCGACGAGCTGCGCGCTGGCGTCACTGGAACCGGGACAGACACTCGTCTGAAGACCGTCAAGGACCTGGGCAACTACGACGCCAGCACAGCGGCCTACGAACAGAAGTTCGCCTTCGGCGGCCGATCGATCACCATTCTCGACTCCCTGGGCAATGTGGTGTGGGACAGCGGAGATCTGATTGATCGTGCCGCCATTGCCGCTGGTATCTATGACGATGCCCGATCGGACGACAAGGGGGCTGAACCCGAGAATCTGGCCATCGCCACCATTGGCGGTCGCAACTTTGCCTTTGTGGGCCTCGAGCGTGGCACCAGCAGCAGCGTGGCCAGCTTTGACATCACCAATCCCTACAGCGCCTATCTGGTGGGATTCCAGAAATCCGCAACGGGGATCATCTCCCCGGAAGGCATTGCGGTGATCCCTGCCGCCCAAAGCCCCAATGGCAAGGATCTACTGCTGGTGAGCAATGAGGTGAGCAAAGATCTCGAAATCAAGCAGATCAACCCCGGCTTCAGCCTACAGATCCTGCATTACTACGGTGAAAGCGGCACCCTGGGCATCAAGACGGCGCCAATCATGGGCGCCCTGATCGACAAGTTCGATGATCAGTTTGCCAACACGCTTGTAATTGGCGAAGGCGACAGCTTCATTCCAGGGCCCTGGCTGGTGGCGGGTGCTGACCCCTCACTCAATGCGATCGGCTCCATCAAGGCAACAGCTCTCGCCAGGCCTGATGTGGCGATCATGAACCTGTTCGGCACGAACGTGTCGGCACTCGGGAACCACGAATTCGATCTGGGCTCACCGGTGCTCAGCGGTTCCTTCGCTGCATCCGGCAGCTGGGTTGGCGGCCAATTCCCCTTCATCACCGCGAACCTGGATTTCAGTGGTGACAGCTCCTTGAAGGGAATTGCCGACAGCAGCATCGGTGGCACCTCCACCAATGCCTTTGCTGGCAAAGAAGCCTCGGAGATCAAGGGCAAGATTGCGCCCTACGCCATCGTCACCAAAGGTGGCGAAAAGATCGGCATCGTTGGCGCCACCACCTGGGACCTGCTCACCAAGTCGTCTCCCAATGGCACCAAGGTCAAGGACGACGCCAACGATGCCACCACCGACCTGCAGGAGGTGGCGGCCTATGTGCAGGACTCCGTCAACAAATTGATCGCCGCTGGCGTCAACAAAGTGGTGATGGTGGATCAGCTGGACGGCCTGATCGAACGCAACAAGGCGCTTGCCCCGCTGCTCAGCGGAGTGGATGTGATGGTGGCCGGTGGTGGCCACGAGCGACTGGGTGATACCAATGATCAGGCCGTGGCATTCAACGGCCACGATGCCAACTTCATCAGCAGCGACACCTACCCCATCATCGTCAACGACAAGGACGGCAAGCCCACCGTGATCGTGACAACCGACACGGAATACGCCTACCTGGGCAGGCTGGTCGTCAACTTTGATGGCAATGGCAATGTGATCACCAGTGCCCTCGACGACAAGCTGAATGGGGCCTACGCCGCCAGTGCCGCTGCCCTGAAGGCGGCCTATGGCACTGGCCAAAGCACCGATGAAATTGTGGCCAGCAGCAGCATTGGCAAAGCTGTGGCCGAGATCACCACCACCATCGACAAGGTGATCAGCAGCAAGGACGGAACCATCTTCGGCTACACCAATGTGTACCTGGAAGGCGACCGTGTCTTCGGCCGTGCCCAGGAAGTCAACCTCGGCGACCTCACCGCCGATGCCAACCTCTTTGTAGCCAGCAAGGCCCTGGGTAGCGGCAGCGTGATCACGTCGCTGAAGAATGGCGGTGGCATCCGCGCCTCCGTGGGCACGATCGATGCCAATGGCACCAAAGGCAAACCCGCTGCCACCGATGTGAAGCCTGCGGGCGCTATTTCTCAGCTTGAGATCGAGAACGCACTGCGCTTTGACAACAAGCTGATGGTGTTTGACACAACACCTACTGGCCTGCTGGCTATCCTGAACTATGCAGCCGGGCTGAGTGCAGGCAATGGCGGCTATGCCCAAATCGGCGGTATCCGCTTCTCCTTCGACCCCAGCAAGCCAGCTGGTCAGAAGGTTCAGGACGTGGCGATTGTGGATCTGGGCGGCACGCTGATCAGCAAGATTGCCGACAACGGCGTTGTGCTCGCCGACGCACCCAAGACCATTTCGATGGTCACGCTCAACTTCATGGCCAATGGCGGCGACGGCTACCCGATCAAGGCCAACGCCACCAACTTCCGCTATCTGCTCAGCGACGGCAAGGTGTCAGCGACGGTTGATCCCACGAAGGACTTCACAGCAACCGATGTGGTTCCCAGCAATGCCCTTGGTGAACAGGCTGCCCTGCAGGGATTCCTCAAGGCGTTCCACGGATCCCCCGACAAGGCCTATGGACAGGTGGATACCACTGCAGCTGCCGATCAGCGCATCCAGAACCTGTCTATCAAGGCCATCGACACAGTGTTCCCCGATGGAAACACTCCGGTGCTGAAGGCCAAAGTGGCCGGGCTCAAAGTATCAGAGCTGCTCACGATCGGCGAATCCGTGAACGGCTACCGGCCGACCGGCACCCCCGATGGCATGGGCGCCTACCTCAAGGACGCCAACACCATCCGTCTGCTCGTTCAGTCCGAAATCACCAAAACCTCCGGTTACGC
>RGNC01000061.1 GCA_010029175.1 Synechococcaceae bacterium WB8_1B_136
CCGGCCTGCAGCCGCAGCAGCAGATCCACCTGGGGGGCGCTGATGCCCGGCAGTCGCAGCCAATCGGCGGCGCTGGCCCGGTTCACATCCAGGCGCCAGCCCAGGGCCGCGGCGTGCCGCACCTCCTGGGCGTCCTGCAGTCGCCTGGTGGGGTCCTGGCTCAGCTTCAACGCCAGCAGCTCCTGCTCCACCGCCTTGGCGTGATCGGTCGCTGAGGCGTGATCCATCGCGGTCGCCATGGGCTGTCGGTTGGAACGGGGCCGCGGCGCCAGCTGTCCGGTGGCCTCCAGCAGCCTGCGGGCAAGTGGATCCAACCAGTGGCCCCTGGCCATGGCGGCGTCAGCGCGCGGCAGAACCGCCCGACCTTACCCAGGGTCCGGCCAGTCCACCAAACCCAGCCGCAGCCCCTGCACGGCGGCGTGGGTGCGGTCGCGCGCCTGCAGCTTCTGCAGGATGTTGCGCATGTGGGTCTTCACGGTTTCCAGGGAGATGAACAGGCGCGCGCCGATCTCCTGGTTGTTGTGGCCTCCCGCCGCCAGCTGCAGCACCTGCACCTCCCGCTCGCTGAGCGGTGCCAGGGGGATCGGGTTCGGGCCGGGAACGTGGGCCAGGAACAGCTCCCCCAGGCTGCGCTCGATGTAGATGCCACCGCCGCTCACCGCCGTCAGGGCGGATAGCACCGTGCCCATGCCCAGCTGGGCCTCCAGGCACAGCCCATCGCAGCCGGCCTGGATGGCGGTTTTGAGCCGGGCGCGGCGGTTGGGATCACCCACGATCAGCAGGGTGCGGGTCTGGGGGGCGCTGCGTTTGATCTCCGCGACCAGGGCGTAGCCGCAGCCCTGCTCGAGCCGATCGGAACAGATCAGCACCGAGGCCTGCTCCCGCTGCAGCAGCGCCATGGCCTCCGCCTGCCCCGTGGCGGCTCCCACCAGCTGCGGGCCCGACCGGGTGGTGGCGATGAACAGGCTCAGGGCCAGACGGCTGCCGAGGCAGGCCACCAGCCGCGCATCCCCCAGCAGGCGGTTGCTGCTCTCGACATGGCGATGCACCTGCCCGATCAGCTCGGTGTAGTCCACGCGCGAACGCCCATGGGGGTTGAACGGCCGGCTCCACTCTGTTGAGCGGGCCCTGATCCGCCAGCGCCTGTCAGCCCCTGGATACGTGGATCCGCACTCGCCACGCCCCAGCGCACCCCCCCACAATCGAGGCCCAACCCCGCGCGCTCCCCTGCGGCGCCCTGCTGCGATGGCCTTTTTCGAATCCGAGATCGTCCAGGAGGAGGCCAAGCGCCTGTTCACCGACTACCAGCAGTTGATGCAGCTGGGGGGTGAGTACGGCAAGTTCGATCGCGAGGGCAAGAAGCTGTTCATCGAGCGGATGGAGGAGCTGATGGACCGCTACCGCGTGTTCATGAAGCGCTTCGAGCTCTCCGACGACTTCCAGGCCAAGCTCACCGTGGAGCAGCTGCGCACCCAGCTGGGGCAGTTCGGCATGACCCCCGAGCAGATGTTCGAGCAGATGCAGCGCACCCTGGATCGGATGAAAGGCGAGCTGGAGACGCAGGGCTGAGGGCCGGCGGGCCTCCTGCCTACGATCCGGAACCTGAACAGCTGCGCCGCGAGGCGATCCGGAGGGTGATGGCCAGGGGCACATCGGGACTGCCGCAGGCTCTCGAGCGCGGTGTGGCGGATCTGTTCCCTGCGGGCACGGCCGAGGGGGCCGGCCATGATCCCGATCAGCAGCTGACGGCCCGGCTGGCGCAGGCCGAAGCCGAGGGGCGGCCGATGCGGGTGAAGCTCGGCATCGACCCCACCGGCTCCGACATCCACCTGGGCCACTCGATCCTGTTCCGCAAGCTGCGGGCCTTCCAGGACGCGGGCCACACCGCCGTGCTGATCATCGGCGACTTCACGGCCCGCATCGGCGATCCCACCGGCAAGAGCGCCACCCGGGTGCAGCTCAGCGCCGCCGAGGTGGAGGCCAACGCCGAAACCTACCTGGTGCAGTTGGGCCTGGGGCAGGATCCGGCGCGGGCCCTGCTCGACTTTCAAACCCCCGGCCGGCTGGAGGTGCGCCGCAACAGTGAATGGCTCTCGGGGCTGGATCTGCCGCAGGTGATCGAGCTGCTGGGCATCTCCACCGTGGGTCAGATGCTGGCCAAGGAGGACTTCGCCAACCGCTACGGCTCCGGCACGCCGATCTCCCTGCACGAGTTCCTCTATCCGTTGCTGCAGGGCTACGACTCGGTGGCGATCCGCTCAGATCTGGAGCTGGGCGGCACGCCCCAGTTCGGCATGCTGCTGCCGATCCTGCCCGGCCTCGATGGCGTGCAGAAGATGAGCAAGAGCCTGGGCAACACCGTGGGCCTCAGCGAGGATCCGCTCTCGATGTACTCCAAGCTCGAGAAGGTGCCCGATGCGGTGGTGGAGGAGTACCTCACCCTGCTCACGGATCTCGACCTGGAGGCGCTGCCCGCCAACCCGCGCGAGCGCCAGAAGGCGATGGCCCTGGAGATCACCCGCCAGCGACACGGGGAGGCGGCCGCTGCCCAGGCCCAGAGCGATGCGGCCCGCTTGGTGGGGGGCGCCAGCGGCAGCGGTGCCGCCGATGCCGACGTGCCCGAGGCCTCCCTGGCGGCGGTGAACTTTCCGGCCAAGGCGTTTTATCTGCTGAGTGCCGTGGGGATCTGCGCCAGCAGCAGCGAGGCGCGCCGTCAGATCCAGAACGGCGGCGTCAAGCTCGAAGGCCAGAAGCTCACCGATCCCAACCAGGAGTTCGCCGATGCGGCGGCCCTAGAGGGCAAGGTGCTGCAGCTGGGCAAGAAGACGTTCCGCCGCTTGGTGGCCGGCTGATGGCACCACAGCTGACCAGCGATCCGGCGGAGCAGATCATCGTGGCCCTCGATGGCATGGCCCCCCAGCAGGCCCTGGCCTTCGCCGCCGCCATGCCGGAGCTGCGCTGGGTGAAGGTGGGCCTGGAGCTGTATGTGGCCGGTGGCCCGGCGGTGGTGCAGCAGCTGCGGGAGCAGGGCAAGCGGGTGTTCCTGGATCTCAAGTTCCACGACATCCCCGCCACCATGGCCGGTGCCTGCCGCAGCGCCGCCCGTCTCGGGGCTGAGCTGATCACCGTGCATGCCTGCGCCGGCGCTGAGGCGCTGCGCGCCGCCCAGACGGCGGCCTGTGCATCGGCCGCGGCGGCGGGTTTTTCCGAGCCCACCCTGCTGGCGGTCACGGTGCTCACCAGCTGGGATCCCACTCGCTTCGCCGCTGAGCTGGCCATCGGCGAGCCGGTGGCCACCTACGTGCCGCGCCTGGCCCAGTTGGCGGCGGCGGCCGGCATCGGTGGCTGCGTGTGCTCGCCCCTGGAGGTGGCCGCCCTGCGGGCCGCCCACCCCGAGCCCTTCGCCCTGGTGACGCCGGGCATCCGTCCTGCCGGTGCGGCCCTGGGGGATCAGCAGCGGGTGATGACCCCGGCCCAAGCGATCGAGGCGGGTTCCAGTCAGCTGGTGATCGGCCGGCCGATCACGGCGGCGAAGGATCCCGCGGCGGCCTTCGCGGCCTGCTGCGCCGAGCTGGCGGTTCAATCGGAGTGATCGGAGCCTCGATCAGGCCGCCAGGCTTCCCAGCGGCGACAGCTCGGCGTAGAGATTCTCCAGGGCATCGATGTTGCGCTTCAGGGTGTAGCGCTCCAGGGCCCGTTGGCGGGCGCGGCGCCCCAGCTCGGCGGTGAGCACCGGCTGCTCCCGCAGCACCGGCAGCAGCGTGCGCAGCTGGGTGGTGACCCCCTGGGTGCTGATCACGATGCCGGCGCCGCCCTCCAGCACCTCGCCGTCGGCACCGGCGTCGGTGGCCACGCAGGCGGTGCCGCTGGCCATGGCCTCCAGCAGCGCCAGGCTCAGCCCCTCCACCAGAGAGGGCAGCAGGAACACCTCCGCCAGTTGCAGCAGCGCCAGGCGCATCGCCTGGTCGGGTTCGTGGCCCCACCAGAGCACGTCGCCGTCGGATGGGTAGGTCTGCATCAGCGACTGGCGCACCGGCCCATCGCCCACCACCACCAGGGTGCAGCCCTCGGGTTGCACCAGCCGCCAGGCCCGCAGCAGTGCCTCCACATTCTTCTCGGTGGCGATCCGGCCCATGTAGAGGAACACCCGCTTCCCCGCGAACCGCTGGCGCAGTTGCGTGAGTTGGGGGGATTCCCCGGCCGGGTTGGCCGGTGCCCAGCGCTCGGGATCCACCCCGTTGGGGATCACCGCCAGGCGCGATTCCGGCACCCCCAGCCGGGCCAGCACCTCCGCCTGCAGCTCGGAGAACACCACCACCCGGTCGTACTTCGCCAGGGAGGGGGCGTAGAGCTGGTAGGTGAGCTGTTGGGTGCCGGCGCTGAGGTTGCGCAGGCTGGCATCGAAGGCCGGGTGAAAGGTGGCCACCAGGGGCAGCCCCAGCTGCTGGCAGAGGTCTGGGAGGCGGAAGTCGAGGGGGGAGAGGGTGAGACTGGCGTGCACCAGATCGGGTCGCAGCCGCTCCAGCGATTCCCGCAACTCCCGCTGGGCCCCCGGGGAGGGGATGGTGTACACCTGCGACTTCACCAGGTAGGGCAGGGCCACATCCGGAGCGCCGTCGGCGCGGGAGCCGGCCCGGTTCAGGGCCCGCAGGGCCTCGTCGCGCTTCAGGGGGAACCCGGCCGGCGTGTCGAAGTGAATGAAGCTGATCTCATGGCCCCGCCCCCGCAGGGCCTCCGTGGTGGCCAGCCCGTAGGTGACGTTGCCGCAGAAGGGAGACTTCTTGCCCAACCAGGCGATGTGGGCCACGCAGCGGCAGGCTCAACCAAGAAACGACGCTAGCAGCGTTTCCAGGGCTGCTCGAGCAGCGCCGCCGCCAGGGCCAGGGCAGCCAGGGCCCACAGCACCGGCAACAGGCCGTAGCGGCTCACCACCGCTCCCGCCAGCACCAGGGGCACGCTCAGGGCGATGTTGATCAGGTTGTTCTGCAGGCCGAACACCTTGCCGCGCATGGCTTCTGGGGTGTCCTCCTGGATGGTGGTCTGGGCGGGGATGGCCAGCAGGGCGGCACCGATGCCCAGCACGGCGCAGAGGCCGAGGGTGAGCACAAGATTGCCGCGCATCTGCCCCAGCAGCACCAGGCTCCAGGCGATCGTGCCCAGCCCCGCGGAGGCCAGCCGTCGCCGGTTGAAGCTGTGGCCCACCTGCGCCACGGCCACCGCCCCCACTGCCAGGCCGATGCCGCTCATGGCCAGCAGGGTGCCGAACTGGGTGGGTCCCAACCCCTTGATGGCGGAGGCCAGGCTGATGGCCAGCACATAGAGGGCCGCCAGCAGGCTGTAAAGCAGCACCAGCTGCAGCAGGGCGCTGCGCACGCTCGGCTTCTCCTTCAGCACCTGCAGGCCGTCGCCGATCTCGCGCCACACCGTGTCGCCGCTCACGGGCCGGGGTGTTTCCTCCACCTGGATCCAGCTGATCGAGAGGGCCGCCAGGCCGTAGCAGAGGGGCAGCAGGGCGAATTCCCCGTTGGCGATGCCCAGCTGGGCCAGGCTGTATTTCAGCAGCCGCAGGATCGGATCGCCCAGGGCGAAACCCACGATCGTGGCGCCCATGCTCGTGGCCTGATAAAGCGAGTTGGCGGCCAGCAGCTGGTGCGTCGGCACCAGCATCGGTATGGCGGCCTGTTCGGCCGGCGCGAAGAACTGGGTGAGCACCGATTCGAGGAACGTGATCACCAGCAGGGCCCAGTAGCCCCAGCTCAGGCCCAGCAGGTTCGGTCCCTCCAGCAGGCACAGGGGCACCAACAGCGCCAAGACGGCTCGGATGGCGTTGGAGGCCACCATCACCTCGCGCTTGCGCCAGCGGTCGGCCCATACGCCCGCCACCAACCCCAGCACCATCGCCGGGATCGTGTTGGCCACGTAGATGCCGGTGGCCAGCAGGGTGATCAGCTGGGCCCGGCTCTCCACGTTCAGCTTGAAGGCACCCGCCGCCTCCGCCAGGGCCCCATCGGCCGGTGGTGTGGCGCTCACCCAGTACTGGGCGATCAGGAACACCATCAACACGATGTAGAACTTGTCCGCCAGCTGGCTGAACAGCTGCCCCAGCCAGAGCTTGCGGAATTCCGGCAGGGCCAGCACGCCCTGCAGGCCGGAGGATCGCGCGTGTCCGCTCAAGGGCTGCACCGGTTGCCGGCTCACGATGATGGCGCACCAGCTGGCCCGTAGCACTGGCGCAGCAGCCGCCAGGAGCGGGCGCTGCGGCCCAGGTGTTCGCGGCTCCACAGCTCCACCAGTTGCAGCAGCCGCAGCCACACCGGCGGCGGCCCCATCAACCCGCCATCGCGGCGGCGGGGCAGGGCGGGCCGCAGCAGCCGCTGCAACAGCGCCAGCTCCGAGGCGTTGAGCACCAGCTGGGCGCCGGCCAGGGCACCGATCACGAAGCCCTCGCTGGGGATCAGGCTGCAGCGCCAGTTCCAGTCGCCAAGCGGGGGATCGAGGCGCGTGCCGGTGCGGGCACAGGCGGCCAGGGGCAGGGCGTAGCCCCCCAGGGCCAGCAGATGCACCGCCCCCTGCACGGCGATGGCCAGGGCCTCCAGGTTGTTCTGCCGCTCCTTCACCACGGCCTCCAGGTGGTTCAGCTGCAGCAGCAGATCCTCCAGCACCCCCTCCACCGCATCACCACTGGGCACCAGCTGCAGGGTGAGTTCCGCCAGACCCTGGGCCGCCGCCAGCGTTTCCAGCCGCTCCGCCAGGCCGGAGAAGTTGCGCCGCACCTGCAGCTGCCGCACCCGCCGCAGCCCTCGGCTGCCGCTCACCTGCAGCGCCAGCACCGCCAGGGGCACGGCGGCCGCCAGGGAGCTCTTGGGCTTGCGGGCTCCCGGCACCGCCAGGCGGGTGAGGCCCTCGCTGCCACTCAACAGGGTGAGCAGGCGATCGGACTCCCCCAGGGGGCTGCACTTGAGCACCAGCCCCTCCAGCCGTTGCTCTCCGCTCACCGCCCGGGGGCCCTGAGGGCCTGGGCCAGGGCCACGCCGCGGCTGGTGCCCAGGCGGGTGGCGCCGGCCTCCACCAGCGCGAGGGCCTGCTCCAGGTCGGCGATGCCGCCGGAGGCCTTGATGCCGGCGCGGCCGCGGGCCAGCTGCCGCAGCCGCTGCACCTGCTCCACGCTGGTGGCGGGGCCGAAACCGCTGCCGGTTTTCAGCCAGGCGGCGCCCACATCGATGGCCGCCTCCACCCCCAGTTCCAGGGCCTCGGGGCTGAGGCGCCCCACCTCGAGGATCACCTTCACCGGCAGGCCCAGCTCCACGATCGGGGCCAGATCGGCGCAGAAGCTGGCGCCATCGCCCTCGGCCAGGGCGCCGAAGTCCGGCACCACATCCAGTTCCTCGGCGCCGGCCGCGGCGGCCCATTCCGCTTCCGCCTGCTTGATGTCCGGCGGGATGGCGCCGAAGGGGAAGCCCACCACGCTGATCAGCCGCGGGCCGCGGCTGCCGCTGGCGCCTAGCCGCTCGCGCGCCACCGTCAGCCAGCGGGAGGCCACACACACGCCGGCGAAGCCGAAGTGGCGGGCCTCATCGCAGCAGCGCTGGATCGACTCGCGGCCCTGGTGGGGGTCCAGCAGGGCGTGGTCGATCAGGGGGGCGAGATCGGGAAGGTCGCGCAAGGGTCAGGTGGCGCCGCAGCTGGCCGCATCACGGCCCTCCATTCTCAGGCCTTGTTCAGGCCTTGGCCTGGATCACCCCGAAGCCGCCGTGGTTGCGGCGATACACCACCTGCAGCTCGCCGCTCTTCTCGTCGCGGAACAGATAGAAGTCGTGGTCGATCAGCTCCAGCTGATGCAGGGCGTCGTCGAGGCTCATCGGCGGCATGGCGAAGTATTTGCGGCGCACGCCGGGGCTGGGCAGTTCGGCCTCCTTGCCATCGGTGAGGCTGCTGCCCGGCGGGGGCAGGCTGGCGGCACCGGCCTCCTCATCGCGGGCCGAGCGGTGCACCGGACCCTGGTGCTGCTCCTTGAGGCGATCCTTGTAGTGGCGCAGCTGGCGGCTGAGTTTGCCCACCACCAGATCGATGCTGGCGTAGAGGTTCTCGCTGCGCTCCTGGGCGCGGATCACGGTGCCGTTGGCGAAGATCGTCACCTCGGCGGTCTGCTGCGGCACCCGGGGGTTGCGCGCCACGGAGAGGTGCACATCCGCCTCCTTGACCAGTCCATCGAAATGGCTGATCGCTCGCGTCAGTTTTTCCTCGGTGTAGTCGCGGATGGCCGGTGTGACCTCCAGATTGCGGCCGTGGATCAGAAGCTTCATCCCAGTTGCTCCCTGGCTTTGGGGATGCCCTCACGCTAGGAACGCCTCGTGATCCACACCACAGCCGACGCAATCTGTTTCCAATCCACCGGGTTGGTGGATTATCCGCGCGGCTGGGCCTGGCAGCAGCAGCTGCAGCAGCGGTTGCTGGCCGATCCCGCCGGCCCGGATGCGGTGCTGCTGCTGGAGCACCAGCGCTGCTACACCCTGGGCCGCGGTGCCAGCAGCGCCCATCTCGGCTTCGATCCGGATGCCCCCCCCGCGCCCCTGTTCCGCATCGACCGCGGCGGTGAGGTGACCCACCACAGCCCGGGGCAGTTGGTGCTCTACCCGGTGCTCAACCTGCAGCGCCACGGCGCTGACCTGCACCTCTACCTGCGGGAGCTGGAGGGGGTGGTGATCGACCTGCTGGCCCAGCTGGGGCTGCAGGGGGAGCGCATCGAGGGCCTCACCGGCGTCTGGCTGCAGGGCCGCAAGCTGGCGGCCATCGGGGTGGGGGCTCGCCGTTGGATCAGCCAGCACGGCCTGGCCCTCAATGTGGAGGCCGATCTGGCTGGATTTGAGGCGATCGTGCCCTGCGGCATCGCCGATCGCCCCGTGGGGCGCCTGGCCGACTGGCTGCCCGGCCTCACGGCCCAGCAGCTGCGGTTGCCCTTGCTGGATGCCTTCGCCCGGCGTTTCGGCCTCAGGCTGCGGCCGCCGAATCCCCAGGAGGTCCTGGAGGGGTGGTAAGACCGGGGCCACGCTTCGCCGCTTCCCGCACCACGCCATGCCCCACCTGCACACCTCCGAGATCCTCTGGAGCGGCAGCCGCGAGGATCGGCGGGCCCTGGCCCAGCGCACCGACTGGAGCGACCTGCACGGCCTGGAGCAGTTGTGGGGCCGGCTGGCCCAGACCTACGGCGATGCCCCCGCCCTCGACGCCCCCCATGCCCGGCCGGCCGAGCAGTTCAGCTTCCGCGATCTGCATGCCCGGATCGAGCAGGTGGCGGCCGGCTTCGCGGCCCTCGGGGTGGCCTGCGGGGATGTGGTGGCCCTGTTTGCCGAGAACAGCCCCCGCTGGCTGATCGCCGACCAGGGGCTGATGCGGGTGGGGGCCGCCGATGCGGTGCGGGGCAGCACGGCCCCCGTGGAGGAGCTGCGCTACATCACCGCAGACTGCGGCGCCGTGGGCCTGGTGGTGGAGTCGGCGGAGCTGCTGGCCCGCCTCCAACTCGGCCCGGAGCTGCTGGGGCAGCTGCGCTTTGTGGTGGTGCTCCAGGGCGATTTGGGCTCCACGGTGGAGCAGGTGCCCTGTTTCAGCTGGGACGACCTGCTGGTCCGCGGCGCCCAGGCGCCGGCCCCGGCCTGGCCGGAGGGCGGTGAGCAGCGCCTGGCCACGGTGCTCTACACCTCCGGCACCACCGGTCAGCCCAAGGGCGTTCCCCTCAGCCACGCCAACCTGCTGCACCAGTTGCGGCATCTGGGGGTGGCGGTGGCGCCGCGGCCGGGGGATCTGGCCCTGAGTGTGCTGCCGATCTGGCACGCCTACGAGCGCAGTGCCGAGTATTTCCTCCTGGCCTGCGGCTGCCGGCAGAGCTACACCACCCTCAAGCAGCTGCGGCCCGATCTGCAGAAGCTGCGGCCCCACTATCTGATCAGTGTTCCCCGCCTGTGGGAGGCGCTGCTGGGCGGGTTTGAAGATGCCCTGGCGGCGATGCCCCCGGCGCGGCAGCGGTTGCTGCGCCGGGCCCTGGCGCTGAGCCGCTTCCACTGCGCGGAGCGCCGCCGGGCCGCGGATCTCACCCTCACGCCCGAGCCCCTGGGGCGCCGGGCCCTGGCGCTTGCCGCCACGCTGCTGAGCTGGCCCCTGCACGGGCTGGCCTCGGCGCTGCTGTGGCCGAAGCTGCGCCAGCAGTTGATCGGCGGGCGATTGCGCACCGCCATCAGCGGCGGCGGTGCCCTGGCCATGCACGTGGATGGCTTCTTCGAGGCCATCGGCATCGAGCTGCTGGTGGGCTATGGCCTCACGGAAACCAGTCCGGTGCTCACCTGCCGCCGCGCCTGGGCCAATCGCCGCGGCAGTTCCGGCCAGCCGCTGCCGGGCACGGCGATCCGCATCCTGGATGGGGAGAGCGGGGCGCGGCTGCCGATCGGCCAGCGGGGCAGGGTGCTGGCCAAGGGGCCCCAGGTGATGGGGGGCTACCTGGGCAAGCCGGAGGCCACCGCCCAGGTGCTGAGCGCCGATGGCTGGTTCGACACCGGCGATCTGGGCCAGCTGCTGCCCGATGGCTCTCTGGTGCTCACCGGCCGCGCCAAGGACACGATCGTGCTCAGCAGCGGCGAGAACATCGAGCCAGGGCCCTTGGAGGAGTGTCTGGTGGCCTGCAGCCTGGTGGAGCAGGTGATGCTGGTGGGGCAGGACTGCAAGGCCCTCGGCGCCCTGGTGGTGCCGAAGGCCGAGGCCCTGGCCGCCTTCGCCCGTGAGCAGGGGCTGGAGCCCCCCGCCGCCTGGCCTGATGCTTCGCCCGCCGGCGCTGCCGCCCCCCTGCTGAAGGCCTTCACCAGCCGCCTCAACCGGCGCCTGCAGGAGCGGCAGGGCTCCCGGCCCGATGAGCGCCTGGCGGGGGTGGCCCTGGTGGAGCCGTTCTCGATCGAGAACG
>RGNC01000062.1 GCA_010029175.1 Synechococcaceae bacterium WB8_1B_136
GCAGTTCGGCGGGGTTGAGCCACTGCCAGAACCGACGCACCGCCTCGGCCTGTTCGGCCCCCTCCAGCGCGGCGGCGGCGGGAAGCAGCTGCTCCATCCAGATGTGGAGGGGTTCAGCGGCCAATGTCTCTGGGGGGGAGCCGTTGCCCTCGACTTCACTCCTCGTCGGCGCTACCTGCCGCCAGAGCAGGGCAATAGTTTCGGCGGAGTCGCCCACGTGGGCGTAGCAGTCGTCGAACAGCCACTCCGGCAGACTTGTGCCCTCCAGGCAGATCTGGCGCAGCCGCCGGCCGGTGATCAGGCGCTTGCCCTGCTTGCCCAGCAGCACATGCAGGGCCCAGGCGGCATCCTGCGGGCTGCTGGCTTCGAAATAGGCCTGCAGGGCCGCTACCCGGGCGCGGGTGCCGCCGCTGGCATCGAGGTCGCTGTAGAGGGCGGCGAAGCGGCGCATGGCTCAGCCCCGGCGGGGCCTCAGGGTTCGGGTCGATCGCCCTCCAGCCTGAACCAGTCGGGCACCCGCAGCCGCCAGCGGATCGCCGCCGCCCGGAACCCGAAGATCAGGCCGATGCAGAGCACCGCGGCCAGGTTGCCTAGCTGGGGCGCCGCCGCCATCAGCGCCGCATAGCCCATGCAGCCCGCCGTGACCGGGATCGCATAGAGCTCGCGCCGCATCAGCAGGCTTTCGCGCCCCGCCAGCACATCGCGCAGCAAGCCGCCGCCGATCGCCGTGATCACCCCCAGCAGGATCGGCCCCAGCGGCAGCCCGAACCCCAGCCACCAGGCCTTCGCCGCGCCCTGGATGGCAAACAGGGCGATGCCCACCGCATCGAGATAGAGCAGCGTGGCCACCACCCGCCGCCTGGCGATCAGCCGGTAGGCGTAGAAGGTGACCAGGCTGGCCAGCAGCGAGACCCAGAGCACGCTCAGCTCGCTGGCCCAGAACACGGGTTGATCGAGGATCAGATCGCGCACCGTGCCGCCGCCGATGGCGGTGAGCACGCCCATCACGCAGGCGGTGAGCAGGTCGATGCCCCGCGGTGCCACCGCCAGCACGGCCGTGGCGGCGAAGGCCACCGTGCCCACTAGGCCTGCCGCCTCGCTCAGCCCCTGCATCCTCAGTCCTCCTCGCCCTCTGCAGCCTGGCCTGGCCGCGCCTCCTCCAGCGGCTCGGCGTTGATCCCTTCCACCTCCCGCAGGTAGCGGGCCAGGCCGTCGCTGTTGCCGTGGGTCACATACACCTGGCGGGCGCCGCTCTGGCGCACGCTCTGGAGCAGGCCGGGCCAGTCGGCGTGGTCGGAGAGCACGAAGCCGCGCTCATAGCCCCGCCGGCGCCGGGCCCCCCGCACGGCCATCCAGCCGCTCACAAACGCCGTTTGCGGCAGCTTGAAGCGCTTCATCCACACGGAGCGGTGGGCGGAGGGTGGGGCGATCACCAGCCGGCCCGCCAGGTTTTCGCTGCGGGGCACGGCACTGGCCGCCAGGGTGGGCGGCAGCCGCACCCCCGCCTCCCGGTAGGCCGGCATCAGCGCCTCCACGGCACCGTGCAGCAACACCTCCTCCTCCACGCCGATGGCGGCGAGCTCCGCCAGCAGCCGCTGGGCTTTGCCGAAGGCATAGGCAAACAGGATTGAGGGCCGCTCCGGCGCCGCCTGCCACCACGCCCGGATCTCGCGGGCCACCGCCGCCCCGCCTTGCCAGCGGTAGATCGGCAGGCCGAAGGTGGCCTCGGTGATGAACACATCGGCTTGCACGGGTTCAAACGGCGTGCAGCTGGGGTCGGCGCAGCGCTTGTAGTCGCCGCTCACCAGCCAGCTCTCGTCGCCCGCCTCCAGCCTGATCTGGGCGCTGCCCAGCACGTGGCCGGCGCTGTGGAACGACACCCGGGCCTCGCCGATGCGGTGCAGCGCCCCGTAATCCACCGGGATCAGCTTGATGCCGGCGCCGAGCCGTTGGCGCAGGATCGTTTCGCTGGCGCCGATCGCCCAATACCCGCCGCAGCCGGGCCGGGCGTGGTCGGCGTGGGCATGGGTGATCAGGGCCCGCGGTACCGGCCGCCAGGGGTCGATCCAGGCCCCGGCCGCCCGGCAGTAGAGCCCCTGGGGGGTGAGGGTCAGCAGGCTGCCGGCGGGGAGGGCCATTGGCGGATTGTGGCGGCTGTGGCGTTCAGCCGTTGGGGCCGCCGTGCGTGTCTATAGGTGGAGGGTGCACCGCAGGCGCAGATCGATGGCTCTGGAAACCTTTCACGACGAGCTGGCCGCCACCGCGGCCGCCCTGGCGGCGCCGGGCCGCGGCTTGCTGGCCGCCGACGAATCCACCGGCACGATCGGCAAGCGCTTCGAGGCCATCGGGCTGGAGAACAGCGAAGCGAACCGCCGTGCCTACCGCAGCCTGCTGGCCACCACGGAGGGGCTCAGCGACCACATCTCCGGCGTGATCCTGTATGAGGAGACCCTCTTTCAAGACAGCACCGCTGCGGTGGGCGGAGCCCCGATCGTGGAGCTGTTTCTGCAGCAGGGCATCGTGCCCGGCATCAAGGTGGATCAGGGCGTGGAGCCCCTGGTCGGCGGCGTGAGCGGCGAGAGCTGGTGCACGGGCCTCAAGGGGCTGGCCGAGCGGGCGGCCCGCTATTACGCCCAGGGCGCTCGCTTCGCCAAATGGCGGGCTGTGCTGCAGATCAGTGCCTCCGGTTGCCCCTCGGAACTGGCGGTGCGTGAGAACGCCTGGGGCCTGGCCCGCTACGCCCGCACCGTGCAGGAGCAGGGCCTGGTGCCGATTGTCGAACCCGAGATCCTGATGGACGGCGACCACGACATCACCACCACCGCATCGGTGCAGGAGTGGGTGCTGCGCACCACCTACGAAGCCCTGGCGTTGAACGGCGTGTTTCTGGAGGGCAGCCTGCTCAAACCGTCGATGACCTGCGCCGGAGCCGCTTGCCCCCAGCAACCCAGCGTGGCTGAGGTGGGCGACTTCACGCTGCGCACCCTCAGCCGCACCGTGCCGGCGGCGGTGCCCGCGATCCTGTTCCTGAGCGGAGGTCTCAGCGAGGAGGACGCCAGCCTCTGTCTCAACGCGATCAACGCGGCAGCGGCTGGCGATGCCCCCTGGCACCTGGGTTTTTCCTTCGGTCGGGCCCTGCAGCACAGCTGCCTCCAGCACTGGCGCGGCCAAGACCTGAACGCAGGCCAGCAGGCCCTGCTGGCCCGGGCCCGGGCCAACGGTGCCGCGAGTCGCGGCCTCTATGAGCCGGGTTCGGAGCCTTCGGATGACGCCAGCCTGTTTGTGGCGAACTACGCCTACTAACGGCTCAGCTCCAGCATCTTTTGAATCGGAGCCAGGGCGCGCTCACGGGTGGCCTCATCCAGCTCGATCGCCGGCGCCATGTCCTGCAAGCAGCGCCACACCTTTTCCAGGGTGTTGAGCCGCATGTAGGGGCAGGCGTTGCAGCTGCAGCCATCGGCGCCGGGCACCTCATAGAAGGCCTTGTGGGGCACCGCCTTGCGCATCTGGTGCAGGATGCCGGGCTCGGTGAGCACGATGAAGCAGAGGGCGGAGCTGGTCTCGGCGCGGTGCAGCAGCTTGCTGGTGGAGCCGATGAAATCCGCCAGATCGAGCAGGTGCTGCTGGCATTCCGGGTGGGCCAGCACTTCGGCCCCGGGGTGCTCGAGCTTGAGCCGCAGCAGGGCCTGTTCGCTGAAGGTTTCGTGCACGATGCAGCTGCCGGGCCAGAGGGTGAGCTCGCGGCCGCTCTGGCGCTGCACCCAGCGGCCGAGGTTCTGATCCGGGGCAAACAGAATCGGTCGGTCGGCCGGCAGCTGCTTCACCAGATCCACGGCGTTGCTGCTGGTGCAGATCAGATCGCTCTGGGCCTTCACCGCGGCCGAGCAGTTGATGTAGCTCACCGCGATGTGGTCGGGGTGCTCGGCGCGAAAGCGGGCGAAGGCCTCTGCGGGGCAGGCATCGGCGAGGGTGCAGCCGGCCTCCAGATCCGGCAGCAACACCGTTTTGGTGGGATTGAGGATCTTGGCCGTCTCGGCCATGAAGTGCACGCCGCAGAACACGATCACCTCGGCCTCGGTGGCGGCCGCCTTGCGGGAGAGTTCGAGCGAATCACCGATGAAATCGGCGATGTCCTGGATGGCGGGCTCCTGGTAGTAGTGCGCCAGGATCACGGCATGGCGCTGCCGCTTGAGCGCGGCGATGGCGGCCGCAAGGCTGCCGTTGGCGGCACTGTCGTCGGTGTTGTGGATGGCCGCGAAAACCAACAGAGCCTCCGGCTGATGCAGAGTGGGACCAGCCTAGGCATCCGGTTGGCAGAGCTTCGCATCGCCATCGCCGGGGATCTGCACGGGCAGTGGGATGCCAGCGATGAGCGGTTGCTGGAGCACATCCACCCCGATGCCCTGCTGGTGGTGGGTGATCTCAGCGATGGTCAGCAGCGCATCCCGGCGCTCCTGGCCCGGCTGCAGCTGCCGATGGCCTGCGTGCTCGGCAACCATGACACCGGCCGGGATGCCAGCGGCCGCACCCTGCGGCGCCAGCTTGACGCCCTGGGGGAGCGGCATTGCGGCTGGGGCCTGCGGGAGTTGTGCCCCCCTGGGCGCCAGGGTTGAGGTGATAACCACCGGTGTTCGGCCCCGTGAGCCTTGACGACTCCGTGGCCCGGATCACGGCTGCCGCCGAGGCGGCTGATCCGGCGCTTCCCCTGGTGCTGCTGGCCCACTGCGGTCCCAGTGGGCTGGGCAGCGACGCCGCAGATCCCTGTGGCCGTGATTGGAAGGCCCCCGCCTGCGACTGGGGCGACCAGGACCTGGCCCTCGCCATCGCGCGCATCCGCTGCCGCCGGCCCCTGCCGCTGGTGGTGTTCGGCCACATGCACCACCGCCTCAAGCGCGGCCAGGGCGACCGGCTCAGCTTCTGCCGTGATCGGGCTGGCACCGCCTATCTCAACACCGCGTTTGTGCCCCGTCACAGCACCGACGACCGCGGCCGCAGCCTGCGCCATCTCAGCTGGGTGGTGTTCCGCGATGGGGTGCTGGATGAGGTGAGCCACCGCTGGTATTCGCTAGAGGGGGAGCTGCTCTACCGCCAGCTGCTGGCTGGGTCGCCACCGCCCGCCAAGCACTTGGTGCTGTCGCCATGTTGATCCTGGCCTGTGTGAGCGGCCATGGCTATGGCCATGGTTCCCGGGTTGCCTCGGTGCTGAGCGCCCTGCATGGGCTGGAGCCCAGCTGGCGGTTGGTGCTGTCCACGCCCCTGCCCCGCCCGTTTCTCGAGCTGGCCCTCGGCCCCGTGCCCTTTGAGCATCGGGCCTGCCGCTGGGATGTGGGGGTGATCCAGGCCAATGCCCTCGGGGTGGATGCCGCCGGCACCCTGGAGGCCCTGGAGCAGCTGCAGGCGGCCCTGCCCGAACGCATCGCCCGGGAGGCGGAGTGGATCGCCCGCCAGGCGGAACCGGTGCTGGTGATCGGCGATGTGCCACCGGCCGCCGCAGACCTGGCCTCGGCCGTGGGGGCCCCCCTGGTGTGGCTGGCCAGCTTTGGCTGGGATGCGATCTACCGGCCCATGGGCGATGCCTTCCAGGGCTGGGCCGATCGTGCCCTTGCCAGCTATCGCCGCGGCCAGGCCTTGATCCGCTGTCCGCTGGCGATGCCCATGGACTGGGACCTGCCGGGCCTGCAGGTGGGACTCACCCCCGGCCGTCCACGGCTCCAGGCCCAGCGGTTGGCCCAGCAGCTCGGCATCGCCACGCCACCAGAGCGCACGGTGATGGTGGCCTTCGGTGGCATGGGCTTTGCCCTGGAGCCCTCGCTGTTCGGCCGCTGGCCCCAGCACCGCTTCCTCTCCAGCGACGGGGAGCTGGCGGCGGCCGCCGCCAACGTGACGCTGATTCCCGAGGGGCTGCGGCCCCTGGAGCTGCTGCCCCTGTGCGGTCGGATCATCACCAAGCCCGGCTACAGCACCTTCTGTGAGGCCCTGAGCCAGGGTGTGGGCATCCATCTGGTGCGGCGTGATGGCTTCGCTGAAGCACCCGTGCTGGAGGCGGCCCTGCAGCGGCATGGGGCCCACCGCCTGCTCAGCCAGGAGCAGCTGCAGCGGGGCGACTGGCAGCTGGATCTACCGCTGCTGCCCGCCACGGGCGCTGCGCTGGCCAGCGACGGTGATGCTGCCGCCGCCGACTATCTGCAGCTATGTGGCAACGCGCTTCTGAATGGGGGAGCCGTGCTGCAGTTGCCGCTCACTGAATAGGGGCATCTCAACATCAACAATTCCTGCCTGCAGGCTCGATTCGAACTGTGCATGTCGTCGTTGACACCTGTGGACACTTCTGCGACTGTCACTAAATCATGGCCATCGACCGGTTGATTTGACAAACTTTTGCCATCCAATTCGGTATAGCGTGAACCTGTTCAGTTACAGCAACTGATTGTTTCACTCGCTGGTTTGGTCAATCTCTCCCTTGATCGTCTTAAAAACTGATCTGATCTTCTGTTTCAGCGCAGTTCAACGGCGATCCTGCTTCCCAGTCTGCTGACGCCTGTACAGGCATCAGCTCGGCTGCGGCCGCGGTCGGGATGTCCCTCGCGATGAATGGTTTGCTGAGCTCCCTTCGCAACCTTCCCAAGGGCCCCTGCCGGCGCTCTGTTGCATCCGTTTCGATCCTGGCCAGCAGTGCAGGCGCCCTGGCCCTGGCATTCGGCACGGCTCCGGCGACCGCGTCCACCGGTTTTCCGGCCGCGGCACCGGCCAGAACCCCGCCACGGATTGCCCTGATGGAGGTGGCCCCCGAGGCTGAGGCGTCCCCCCGCTACCCGATGACGCCCGAGCGCCGGGCCCTGCTGAACACCATTCGTTTCTCGGAAGGCACCTGGGCCCAGGGCGACGACATCGGCTATCGCATCATGTTCGGTGGCGGCCTTGCTCCCCACCTGGAGCGTCATCCCGATCGCGTCATCTATTCCGGCGGCTATGCCAGTGCCGCTGCCGGGGCCTACCAGTTCATGCCGTTCACCTGGGCCCTCGCCAGCCGTGCGCTCCGCCTGCAGGGGTTCGGTGCCCATGTGCAGGATCAGGCGGCCCTGTTCCTGATCCAGCGCCGTGGTGCCCTCGAGCTGGCGGACCAGGGCCAGTTCACCCCCCAGCTGGCCGCCAAACTCGCTCCCGAGTGGGCCTCCTTCCCCACCCTGGGGGGCCGCAGCTACTACGGGCAGCCCGTCCAGCGCTATGCCCTGCTCAAGCGCTTCTACGACGACAACCTGGCCCAGCTGCGAGCCGGCCAGCCCGAACCTGTCGCCGCTGCACCCAGCGTGTGCACCCCGGCCGAATCCCTGCGCTGCCAGTTGCAGTCGCTGGAGGCCATGGGCACCGGCTCCAAGACCCTCGGTCTCTGATCAGCCCTCGCTGTCGCGCAGCCGAGCCTTGCCCACGGTGTTCTGGGCGATCAGATAAGCGGCTGCGATGGCCCCCACAAACCCCAACCCGTTGCGCAGCAGCGGCAGCAGATCCGGCGTGCGGGTCACGATCGGTGCGATGCCGAACACGCCGAACAGGATCACCCACAGGGGCGAGAGCAGCAGCACCCAGGCCCACTCCACCCGGTGCTCCGGCTTGCGCGGATAGGCCGCGAAGCCCACGATCAGCCCCCCCAGCACGGAGGTGGCCAGGGTGAGCACCCACTGTTCATTGGGCAGCCCCGGCACCACCTGGCAGCCACCGCGATCCAGGCAGGTTTCCACGGCCGCCAGAGAATCCACGATGGCGGCGTCCTGGCCGTGGTCGCGCACGTAGTACTGGTTGCCGTAGCGGGTCTGCAGCTCCACCCAATAGGTGCGCGGCATCAGGGCGAACAGGGCATCGCCCACGTTGAAGTTGAGCAGGTTGCCGCCCCGCTCATCGGCCACCAGCAGCAGGCTGCGCTCATCGAGGCCCCAGAACTGCTTCACGGCCGTGCCGGGGGTGCGGTCGTACTGGGTGAGCACCCGCAGCTTCCATCCCGTGCGCTGCTCGAAGGCGTTGAGATGCTCCTCCAGGCTGCTGCGCTGCTGGTCGGTGAGGATCTTGGCCAGGTCGATCACCGGGGTGGGGTGATCGGGCAGGAGGTCGGGGTTGTCGTAGGCCTGGGCAGGGGCGGCCGCCCCCACACTCAGGCCCAGGCACAGCAACAGCCCCAGGGCGAAGGCCCTGACCCTGGCCCAGCCCCCGCGGAGATCGGAACCAACACTCTCCAGCGGGCCCATGGCAACTGCTTCAGTGGCCAGCATTCTCCCTGAGCTGTGCCTCCCGCCGTGACCACCCACCCAGCTCCCCCCTGGCTGTCTGAACGCCTGCAGCTGGCCGGCGGCGCGGTGAGCTTCGCCACCTACATGGATTGGGCCCTGCATGATCCGCAGCACGGGGCCTACGGCGCCGGCCAGCTCCGGGTGGGCCCCCGCGGTGATTTCGCCACCTCGCCCTCCCTGGGGCCGGATTTCGCGGCCCTGCTGGCGCCCCAGCTGGCCCAGTGGCTGCAGCAGCTGGGGGTTGAGCAGCCCACGGCCCCCCTGGCCCTGGTGGAAACCGGCCCCGGAGAAGGCGATCTGGCCAGGGATCTGGCTGAGGCCCTGGTGGCCACATCTCCCGATCTGGCGGCCCGGCTGTCGCTGGTGCTGGTGGAGCCGAACCCCGGCATGGCCGAGCGTCAGCGCCACACCCTGGCGGCCTGCCCCCTGCCCTGCCGCTGGCAGAGCTTCGCCCAGTTGGCCGCCGCCCCGGTGCGGGGCGTGCTGCTTGCCCACGAGGTGCTTGATGCGCTGGCGGTGGAGCGGATCGTGTGGGACGGGGCCCTCTGGCGCCAGCAGCAGGTGCAGCTCCACCAGGGCCTGCTTCGGCTCGTGCCCGGCGAACCCCTGGGGCCCCAGGCGGATGCGCACCTCACAGCCCTGGGGCTCTTGCCGGCCAACCCCCAGCGGCCCCCCGGCTGGAGCACGGAGCTGCATCCAGGCCTGGGGCCCTGGCTGGCCCAGGCGTCGGCCGGCCTGGCGGCCGGCCAGCTGCTGGTGATCGATTACGCCCTGGAAGCCTGGCGCTACTACGCCCCCCAGCGCTCCAGCGGCACCTTGATGGCCTACCGCCAGCAGCAGGCCAGCCCGGATCCACTCCAGGATCCCGGCCACTGGGATCTCACGGCCCACCTGTGCATCGAGAGCCTGGTGGAGGCCGCTGAGGCCTGCGGCTGGAGCCTGTTGGGCCAGCGCCGCCAGGGCGAAGCCCTGCTGGCCCTCGGGCTGGCCCAGCGTCTGCATGGGCTGCAGCAGGGCTCTGGCGATCAGCTGGGGGAGCTGCTCAGCCGGCGGGAGGCGCTGCTGCGCCTGGTGGATCCCCTGGCCCTTGGTGATTTTCGCTGGCTGGCCTTCAGCCGCGATCGCTCCGGGCCAGGCTCTGGCTGCGGCCAGCCCACCCCGCCCCTGTTTCTGCAGGATCCGCCCCTGGCGTAGCTCGCTTCAACCCAGCTGGGCCAGGGCCGTGCTGATGGTGGAGGCGTCCACGTCGTCGCGGATCTCCACCCGGCCCAGGCCCGTGGGCAGCACGAAGCGCACCCGGCCATCGCGCACCTTCTTGTCGCCCTGCAGGCACTCCAGCACGGAACCGGGATCCAGGGCGGGCCAGCTCTGGGGCAGGCCGGCGGCGGCGATCACGGCCCGCTGGCGATCCTGCTCCACCTGGCTCCATAGGCCCATCGCCACGGCGATCTCACCGGCGGCCACCATGCCGATCGCCACGGCCTCACCGTGCAAGTAGGTGCCATAGCCGCAGAGGGCCTCCACCACGTGGCCGAGGGTGTGGCCGTAGTTGAGGATCGCCCGCAGGCCCCCCTCGCGCTCATCGGCGGCCACCACCCTGGCCTTGGCGGCGGCGGAGCGCTGCAACAGGGTCTGCAGCAATGGCCCGCCCACGGCCGCCCGGCTGGCGAGGCCGGCCACGGGGTCGCGGGCGGCGGCGGTTTCCAGGTCGGCGAACAGCCGCGGATCGCCGATCACGCCGTACTTGATCACCTCGGCCATGCCGGCCCGAAACTCCCGCTCCGGCAGGGTGGTGAGGGTATTCGGATCGATCAGCACCAGCCGCGGCTGGTGGAAGGCGCCGATCAGGTTCTTGCCGCCAGGGTGGTTCACGCCGGTCTTGCCGCCGATGGCCGCATCCACCATCGCCAGCAGCGTGGTGGGCACCTGCACCACGGCGATGCCCCGCAGCCAGGTGGCGGCTGCGAACCCGGCCATGTCGCCCACCACGCCGCCCCCCAGGGCCACGATCAGGGAGCCCCGTTCCAGCCTGCGCTCGAAGGCGGCATCGTGGATCCGGGCCACGGTGGCGGGGGTTTTCTGATCTTCACCGGCCTCGATCACCAGCAGGCTGGCCTCAAAGCCGCCCTGCCCAAGGCTGGCCAGAGCCTGGGATCCGTAGTGGTCGTTGACCACCGGGTTGGTGACCACCAACACCTTGGTGCCCGCCTTGATGCCCTGGGCGCGGATCTGCTCCCCCAGCTGATCCAGGCTCCCCTCGCCGATCACGATCGGGTAGGGGTTGGCGCTCAGCTCCACCCGGATGGTGTGGATCGCGGTGGGCGTGGCGGTCATCGGTGAAT
>RGNC01000063.1 GCA_010029175.1 Synechococcaceae bacterium WB8_1B_136
TGCTGCAGCCGGAGCAGTCCTTGCCCGAGCAGCCCGTCGCGGTTGATCGGCCCCTGCCCCTGTCCCCTGCTTCCCAGCGGCCAGTGGCGGTGTCCCTACCTCCAGCCGCAGCCCGCCAGGTGCGTCCAGCCCCCGCCCCTGGCCATCCGGCCCTGGCTCCACTGCGGGCCTGGCTGCCGGACGCACCGGAGAACAGCTTTTCACCGGAGAACAGCCGTGCCGCTTGATCGCAGCCAGCTGCAGGGGGGATTGATCGTGTCGGTGCAGGCGCCGGAGGGGTCTGCGATGCGGCACCCGGATGTGATTGCCGCCATGGCTGAAGCCAGCCTGCGCAACGGCGCCGTGGGGGTGCGCCTGGAGAGCCCCGAACACATCGGCGCGGTGCGCCGCCGTTGCCCGGATGCCCTGATCGTGGGCCTGTGGAAGCGCACCTTCTCGGACAGCTCGGTGTACATCACCCCCGGTTGGGAGGAGATTCAGGCCGTGTGGGCCGCTGGTGCCGATGTGATCGCCCTCGATGCCACCGCCCGGCCTCGCCCTGGTGGCCAGGATCTGGCCGAGCTCGTGCAGCGGGCCAGCGGTGATCTGGGGGCTCCCCTGATGGCCGACGTGGATGGACTGGAGAACGGTCTGCGGGCCGCTGCTCTGGGGTGCCAGTGGGTGGGCACCACGCTGTTCGGCTACACCGAGGCCACCGCAGCGCTCCAACCGCCGGCCTGGCAGCTGCTGGCCCCGCTGCGGGCGCAGTTGCCGGCCACCACCACCCTGATCTGCGAGGGGGGCATCGCCGGCGCCGACCAGGCCACGCGGGCCCTGGCGGAGGGGGCCGATGCGGTGGTGGTGGGCACCGCCATCACCGGGGTTGATCTGCAGGTGGCGGCCTACGTGCGTCGGATGGCAGGCGGAAAAGCTTTCTGAAGCTTGTGCCCACCGGGCACGTGCCAATGTGCAGACTGACCGTATCTCGGCTGTCCCGCCGGAGGTGAGCCCATGACCTCCCCGCGCCTGTTGTCCCTGCTGCCCCTAGCGGCCAGCGGACTGCTGATCTCCACGCCGGTGACGGGGATTCCCATGGCGGAGCTGCAGGCCCTCAACAGGGAGTTGGGCAGGCTCTGCAGCAGTGATCCGCCGCGGGAGGCCCTGAGTGTCTGCCGCATCCACGCGCGGCTGATCAGGGCCCTGTGATCACATCATGCCGGGCATGCCCCCCATACCGCCCATCCCACCCATGTCGCCACCGGGGGCGGGTGCTGCCGGGGGCTCGGGCTTGTCGGCAATCACCGCCTCGGTGGTGAGCAGCAGCGAGGCTACCGACACGGCATCCTGCAGCGCCAGGCGCACCACCTTGGCGGCATCGAGGATGCCGGCGGCCAGCAGGTCTTCGTAGCGGCCGGTGGCGGCGTTGAAGCCCTGGCCGCTGCGAACCACGGCTTCCGCCACCACATCACCGTCGTGGCCGGCGTTCAAAGCGATCTGCTGCAGCGGCGCCAGCAGGGCGCGCTGCACGATCTCCACGCCGGTGCGCAGGTCACCGCTCAGGGTTGCGGCAAGGGCATCGAGCTCAGAGGCCAGTTGGGCCAGGATGCTGCCGCCGCCGGCCACGATCCCCTCCTCCACCGCCGCCCGGGTGGCGTTGAGGGCATCCTCGATGCGCAGCTTGCGGTTGCGCAGTTCGGTTTCGGTGGGGGCGCCCACCTTGATCACGGCCACGCCGCCGGCCAACTTGGCGATCCGCTCCTGCAGTTTCTCGCGGTCGTAGTCCGAGTCGGTGGCCTCCAGCTCGCGGCGGATGGAGGCCACCCGGTCGGCCACGGCCGCCTGGTGCTCACCGGTGGCCACGATCGTGGTGCTGTCCTTGCTGATGGTGATCGTGCGCACGCGGCCCAGGTCCTCGAGGCTCACCTTGTCGAGGGTCATGGCCCGGTCTTCCGACACCATCGTGGCGCCGGTGAGGATGGCGATGTCCTGCAGGGCGGCCTTGCGGCGCTCACCGAAGGAGGGGGCCCGCACGGCGGCCACCTGCAGCACCCCGCGGTTCTTGTTCACCACCAGGGTGGCCAGGGCCTCGCCCTCCACTTCCTCCGCCAGGATCACCAGGGGCTTGCCCACGCGGGACACCGCCTCCAGCACCGGCACCAGGTCGGCGATGGCGCTGATCTTGCGGTCGGTCACCAGCAGCAGCGCGTTCTCGAATTCGCACACCTGGCGATCGCCGTCGGTCACGAAGTAAGGGGAGCTGTAGCCCCGGTCGAAGGCCATGCCCTCGGTGATCTCCAGCTCGGTGGCCAGGCTCTTGCTCTCCTCCACGGTGATCACGCCGTCGGCGCTCACCTTGTCCATGGCCTCCGCCACCATGCGGCCCACCTCCTCGTCGCCGCCCGAGCTCACGGTGGCCACCTGGCGGATGGCCTCCCCGGCCACGCTGGTGGAGCGTGCCGCGATGCCCTTCACCACCTGGGTCGCGGCCTTGTCCATGCCACGGCGCAGGTCCACGGGATTGGCGCCGGCGGCCACGTTGCGCAGGCCTTCGCGGGCCATGGCCTGGGCCAGCACGGTGGCGGTGGTGGTGCCATCACCGGCCTTGTCCTTGGTCTTGGTGGCCACCTGCAGCAGCAGCTTGGCGCCGATGTTCTCGAAGGGATCCTCCAGTTCGATCTCCTTGGCGATGGTGGAGCCGTCGTTCACCACGTCGGGAGCACCGAATTTCTTC
Source organism: Synechococcaceae bacterium WB8_1B_136 (assembly GCA_010029175.1). Taxonomy (GTDB): domain Bacteria; phylum Cyanobacteriota; class Cyanobacteriia; order PCC-6307; family Cyanobiaceae; genus Vulcanococcus. Next base: position 2,711 of record RGNC01000063.1, read on the forward strand.
TCCAGCACCACGTTGCGGCCCTTCGGGCCGATGGTGACCTTCACCGCATCGGCCAGGGCGTTCACACCGCGCTCCAGGGAGGCGCGGGAGGCATCGGAGAAGGAGAGCAGCTTGGCCATCGGCTGGGCTGGAGTTGGCTACGGGGCCTCAGGCTCCCATGCCCCCGCACCCGCTGGCTGGTGGGGAAAGCCGAATCCTGTCGGGCTCGATAGGGTGCGTGCCATGGACGACAGCTTCAGCGACGCCCTGTTGGAGAGCCTCAATGGCCCCCTCACCGACGCCCTGGCGGATCCCAGCGCCGGCAGCAATGTGATGGCCTTTCTGCTGGTGGCGGGGCTGGGCCTGGGCATGGCCCTGATCTATGTGCCGCTGCGCTTCTATCTCACCCTCACGGCCCGCAGCCGGCGCCTGAAGCTGCTGCAGCGCATTCGCCGGCTGCGGGAGGAGTTGGCCCAGCCGGTCTCTAACGCATGACCATGCCCCCATCCACCTGCAGCACCTGGCCGGTCATGTAGGCGGCGGCGGGGTCGGCGGCGAGGAAGCGCACCGCGCTGGCCACTTCCGCGGCCTGGCCCATGCGGCCCATGGGGATCGCCGCCAGGATCGGCTCCTTGTTGAGCTCGGCGGTCATGTCGCTCTCGATGAAGCCCGGGGCCACCGCATTCACGGTGACGCCGCGGCTGGCGAATTCGGCGGCGCTGCTGCGGGTGAGGCCGATCACGCCGGCCTTGGCGGCGCTGTAGTTGGCCTGGCCCGGGTTGCCCATCAGGCCCACCACCGAGGTGATGTTGATGATGCGACCGCTGCGGGCCTTGAGCATCGAGCGGCTTACGGCCCTGGTGCAGAGGAAAACGCCAGTGAGGTTGAGGTCGATCACGCTCTGCCAGTCGGCGCTCTTCATGCGCATCAGCAGGCCATCGCGGGTGATGCCGGCGTTGTTCACCAGCACATCCAGACGGCCCTCCTGCTCGAGCACCACCTTCACCATGGCCTCCACCTGCTCCTCCTCGGCCACGTTGGCCTGGTGGGCCCAGGCCCGGCCCCCGGCCGCCTGGATGGCGGCCACCACCCCCTGGGCCGCCTCTGGCGAGCTGGCGTAGTTCACCACCACCGTGGCGCTGGCGGCGGCCAATTCCCTGGCGATGGCGGCACCGATGCCCCGGCTGGCCCCCGTCACCAGAGCAACCTGACCAGCGAGGGGGGTGGAGTGGGCCATCGGCGGCAGAGACGTGCAGGCGCCGAGCGTAGAACCGTCCTCGCTGGCTTCAGGCCTGCATGGTCTCCATGCTCTCCAGGCCGGGGCCCAGCAGCGCCGCCATGCGGTCGAGTTGCTCCTTGCTGCCCAGCACCACCAGCAGCTGCCCCGGGGCCAGGCGCACATCGCCACCGGGGTTGGCCAGCAGGCTGGGCTGCTGCAGGGATGCGCTGCCGGTGCTGCTTCCTGAACCTGCCGGGTTGCGGATGGCCAGCACCAGGGCCCCACTGCGGCGCCCCAGCTGCAGTTCCGCCAGGCTGCTGCCGTTGAGGGGGCCCAGCTGCTGCGGGTCGCTGCTGAGCTGGAATTCCTCCACCTCGCAGTCGGAGCCGGCCAGCAGCTCCATGAAGTTGAGGGCCAGGGGCCGCAGGGCGGTGGCGGCCATGGTGCGGCCACCGGCCACATAGGGGCTCACCACCTGGTCGGCGCCGGCCAGTCGCAGCTTGCCCTCCGCCTCGGCGCTGTCGGCTCGGGCGATCAGGCGGCAGCGGGGCGCCAGGCCCCGGGCGCTGAGGATCACGTAGAGGTTGGCGGCATTGCTGGGCAGGGCAGCCACCAGGGCGCGGCAGTGGTGAATGCCGCTCTCCTCAAGGGTTTCATCCAGGGTGGCGTCGGCCTGCAGCACCGTGAGGCCCCGCTGCTGGGCCTCGGCGCTGCGGTCGGGGTCCATCTCCACCACCAGCAGGGGAACGGCCTCGGCAGAGAGCTGCTCGGCAATCTCCCGACCGATGCGGCCATAGCCACAGAGGATCACGTGGTTGTTCATCGTGCGCTGCAGCTGTTGGCGATAGCGGCGCTCGCGAAGACGCCGAAAGTAGCCCGAGTTGGTCAATTCCAGCAGCTTCTGGATCGTCTGCTGCACCACCACCAGGCCGCCCACGATCAGCAGCGTCGTCACCACCCGACCGGCTCCGCTCAGCACCGCCGTCTCGGCGTCGCTGAAGCCCATGGTGCTGAGGGTGATCAGCACCATCCAGTAGCAGTCGCCCCAGTCCCAGCCCTCGCTCAGGCGGTAGCCGATGGCACCGGCATTCACCACGCCGGCCAGCACCAGCAACGGACCGGCCCAGGGCCGGCGGCTCAAGGGTGTGAGCAGGGCCCGCCGCAGCGAACGCTGGCGTCGGCTGCTGTGGCGAAGGCTGCCCATGGGCCGGGAGCTCAGCCCAGCCCCAGGGCCTGGAGCACCTCGGCGGTGGTCAACTGGCCCAGCTGGTTGGCGTTGCCGCACCCCTGCACGCCGCTGCGGGTCGGCAGGGTTCCGGGGTCGCGGCCCAGGGCCACCAACGGCGTGCCGCAGAGCAGGGCCAGCTCGGTGCTGATCGGATCGCTGCTGAGCACCACATCAGCGCTGGCGATCTGGGCGGCGCGTTGCTGCAGGTTGGCGCCAGTGGAGGTCTCCACCAGCCGCAGGTCGGGGAGGGCGCGGCGCACCAACTCCGGCAGTTCCTGCCAGCGGCTGGCGGGCCAGTCGGCGCCGCCGCCGCCCGGCGCCAGCAGCAGGGCGGGGCCCGTTCCGGCCGTCATGGCGGCCACCGCCTGCTCCAGGTCCGCCTTGGGCAGCGCCAGTCGGAAGGCGGCCGCATCCAGGTTCACCCCCAGCGGACGCAGGTAGGCGGCGAGGGCCTGGGCTGGCCAGCCCGCCTCGGGCTGAACGGTGCTGGTGGCCGAGAAGCCAGTGCAGGCTACGCGGTTGGGGATGTGGCTCATCGACAGCATCAGGTCGACCTGGCGGCCGCTGGCCAGGTTCACGCAGGCCTGGAAGTCGGGCTCGCGCACGTTGCCCAGCAGGTTGGCCCAGTCCGCCAGGCTGGGGATGGCCTCGAAATCGAAGGGGATCTGCTTCTCCACCGCCGCCACCAGCTTCCACACGGCCGCGGTGGCTGGGGCACAGGCCACCTGCACCTGGGCCCGCAGTTGCTCGGCCAGGGCAGACACCGCTGGCACGGCCTGCAGCTGACGGGTGACGCCGCCCGGGAGCAGGAAGAGAACGCGCATGGCGGCGGGCGGCTGGGGCGGATCGCGGGCTGATTGTATGGAGGCTGGATTCCTGGGGCCGCGCACCTGTGCATTTGCTGATCGCCTGCGCCGGCAGCGGCCGCCGCATGGGGGCCGAGCGCAACAAGCTGCTGCTGGAGCTGGCGGGGCGCCCGGTGTTGGCGTGGACGCTGGATGCCGCCCTGGCCTGCGGCGCCATCCACTGGATCGGTATCGTGGGTCAACCCGCGGACCAGGCCGATATCCAGGCCCTGGTGGATGCGGCCCGGCCGGATCGCCCGGTGCTCTGGATCGAGGGGGGTGACACCCGCCAGGACTCGGTGCGCAACGGCCTGGCGGCCCTGCCCCAGGACGCCACCGCCGTGCTGATCCACGACGGCGCCCGCTGTCTGGTGGACCCCGGGCTGATCAGCCGTTGCGCCGCCGCGGTGGAGGCCGGGGCCGCCGTGATCGCCGCCGCTCCCGTCACCGACACGATCAAGCGGGTGGATGGCCAGGGGGTGATTCAGGACACGCCCGATCGTTCCCAGCTGTGGGGTGCCCAGACCCCCCAGGGCTTTCCGGTGCAGCAGCTGCGGCAAGCCCACGCCCGCGCCATGGCCGAGGGCTGGACCGTCACCGATGACGCCTCCCTGTTTGAGCGGCTCGGCTGGCCGGTGCGGGTGATCGAGGCCCCCCCCTCCAACATCAAGCTCACCACCCCCTTCGATCTCACGATTGCCGAGGCGGTGCTGGCGGCACGAGGCTGAGCAGGCCCTGCTCCCCATCAATCCGCGCCCGGGCGCCGATGGGCAGGGCGGCATTGCCGGGGATGTGGCCCACCGGCAGGCCCGCCAGCACCGGAATGCCCAGGTCGGCGGTGCGCTCCCGCAGCACCTGCTCTAGGGAGAAGCGGCGACCGGCCTGCTGCTCCCGCACGGCCTCGCCGGCTTCATCGGCGTCGTCGCAGCCGCTGAAGCTGCCGAAGCCAATGCCTGCCAGCTGCTGCAGGGCCCCGGCCAGGCGCCAGTGGGTGAGCAGGCGATCGATTCGGTAGGGGGCCTCACCCACGTCTTCGAGCACCAGCACGGCACCGGCCAGGGGCGGCAGGTGGGGGGTGCCCAGCAGGTGGGTGGCCACGGTGAGGTTCCCCACCAGCAGCGGACCCTCGGCCATGCCTCCGCACCAGATCTCGCCCTGCAGCGCTGGCACGGCTTCGCCGAACAGCAGCTGCCGCAGCCGCTCCTGGCTCCAGTCGGGCTCGGCCGCCAGGGTGGTGAGCAGCGGTCCGTGGATGCCGCCGCAGCGGCCCTGGGCCCGCTGGGCCCAGAGCAGGGAGGTCACATCGGAGAAGCCCAGCAGCCAGCCGTTGGCCAGGGCCACGGGCTGGGGTGGCTCCAGCAGGCGGGCGGCACCCCAGCCGCCGCGCATGCAGGCCTTCAGCGCTGCTGCGCCGGGGTTGCTCGGGTCTGAACCTTGCAGATCCGCCTGGCGCTGGTCATCGGCGCCGGCTAGATAGCCCCAGCGTCGCAGCGGCTCGGGGTGGGGGTCCACCTGCAGCCCCCAGCTCTCCAGTACGGCCACACCGGCCGCCAGCCGCTCCAGGTCATCGAGGGCCGAGCTGGCGGCCACCAGCCGCACGCGATCGCCGCTGCGCAGGGGTCTGGGCCAGGCATCGCTCATGGGAGCCCTCCATCAGCGCGGCCCAGCACCAGGCCCAGCAACAGCAGGGAACCCAGCCACACCTGGTGGCGGAAGTGAAGGCCGAAGGCCGAGCGGGGCAGGTGGGGGCGGCGCAGCAGCAGCGCTTCCCGCAGCCAGCCGGCGCTGGCCACCAGCCAGAGCAGCCAGAACGGCCAGGCCGCTCCCTGCAGGGCCGCGGCCAAGGCCAGCAGCGCCGCCGTGGCGCCGTAGCACAGCCCCACGGCGGTGGCGGCATGGGGCCCGAGGCTGAGGGCGCTGCTGCGCACCCCAAGGGCGGCATCGTCGGGGCGATCGGCCATGGCGTACACCGTGTCGAACCCGAAGGTCCACAGCAGGGTGGCCAGCCAGGTGCAGGCCAGCGGCCAGCCCCCCGCCAGGGTCCCGCTGGCGGCGGCCCAGGGAATCAGCACGGCAAAACCCCAGCACAGCGCCAGCACGGCCTGGGGGTAGGCGAACCAGCGCTTGGCGGAGGGGTAGAGCAGCACCGGGGGCAGGGCGGCCACCGCCAGGGCAAGACAGAGGCTCCGGTGGGCCGCAGGCAGGCCCCACACCACCACAGCCAGGGCCGCCAGCAGGCAGAGGGCCAGCAGCACCAGGGCGGAACCCACCCCCAGCCGGCCACTGGCCAATGGCCGGCTCCGGGTGCGCTCCACCAGGGGGTCGATGCGCCGGTCCCAGAGGTCGTTGGCCACGCAGCCGGCACCGCTCACTGCCAGGCCCCCCAGCACGATCCAGCCCACCAGCAAGGCCGGCGGTGGGGCCGCTGGGGTGAGCCAGAGGCTCCAGCCGGCGGGAATCAGCAAAATCAGGCGGCCGCTGGGTTTGTCCCAGCGCAGCAGGGCCAGCCAGGGTTCCAGGGGCTGCAGCGCCCGCGGGAGCAGCCGCCCCTGGTGGCTGGGGGCGTGATCGGCGTTGGGGGTGGCGCCCACGGACTGTGGCCTCACTCCAGGGTCGGCCGGCACCCTAGGGCGCCCGCTCGGAGCGGCTGAGCTGCGCAGTTTGGGGTGCGAAAGTGCCTCCATCCCCGCCTGCCTGGCCGCGTGACCGCGACCCCTCCCGGATCCTTAAGCACGGCGATCCGCCACGTGGCCGGCATTGATATCGGCACCAATTCGATTCACCTGCTGATTGCGGCGGTGGATCCGGAGCTGCGGAGCTTCTCGGTGCTGCTCACGGAGAAATCCACCACCCGCCTCGGCGAGCGCGATCCCGACAGCGGTGATCTCAGCCCTGAGGCGATCGAGCGGGCCTTCATCACCCTGCGCCATTGCCGCGAGCTGGCCGCCAGCCATGGGGTGGAGCCGGGCGATGTGGTGACGGCCGCCACCAGCGCCGTGCGCGAGGCCCCCAACGGCCGGGAGTTTCTGCAATCGATCCAGGAGCGGATCGGCCTGGAGGTGGATCTGGTGAGCGGCCCGGAGGAGGCCCGCCTGATCTATCTGGGTGTGCTCTCGGGCATGGCCTTCGGCGAGCAGCCCCACCTGATCCTCGACATCGGCGGCGGCTCCACCGAGTTGATCCTGGCCGATGGTCGTGATGCCCGCGCCCTCACCAGCACCCGGGTGGGTGCGGTGCGGTTGCAGCGCGATTTCATCGCCGACGACCCCCTCCCCCCCAAACGGGTGCAGTTCCTGCGCGCCTTCATCCAGGGATCGCTGGAGCCGGCGGTGCAGAAGGTGAGGCAGCGCCTGAACCCTGGCGAGTTGCCGGTGCTGGTGGGCACCAGCGGCACCGCCATGGCCATCGCCGCCATGGCCGCCGCCGAAGATCCCCGCCCCCCCCTGCGCATGCAGGGCTATCGGGTGTCCCGGGAGCGGCTCAACCAGCTGGTGAGTCGGCTGCTGAGCATGACCCCCGAGCAGCGGCGGGCTCTGCCATCGCTGAACGAGCGCCGGGCTGAAATCATCGTGCCCGGCGCCCTGATCCTCCAGACCGCCATGGCGATGCTGGGGGCCCAGGAGCTGGTGATCAGTGAGCGGGCGCTGCGGGAGGGGCTGATCGTCGACTGGATGCTGCGCAACGACCTGATCGTGGATCGGTTCGCCTTCCAGAGCAGCATCCGAATGCGCACGGTGCTGCACCAGGCGCAGCGCTACGGGGTGGATCCAGCCAGGGCCGAGCGGGTGGCCGCCTTTGCCCTCAGCTTCTACAGCCAGACCCACGGCCTGCTGCACGAGGATGGCGGCGCGGGACGCCAGCTGCTCTGGGCGGCGGCGATGCTGCACAGCTGCGGCCAGCACATCAACAGCGGCGCTTACCACAAGCACAGCTGGTATCTGATCCGCCATGGCGAGCTGCTGGGCTATTCCGATACCGAGCAGTTGATGGTGGCGGCCATCGCCCGCTATCACCGCCGCAGCCTGCCCAAGAAGCGCCACGAGGCCTGGCAGTTGATCGAGGGGCGCGACCAGCGCCGCACCGTGGCCACCATGGCGCTGCTGCTGCGTCTTGCCGCAGCCCTCGACCGTCGGCCCCAGGCCTCGGTGGCCGGCATTCAGGTGCGCCCTGATGGCGAGGGGGGCCTGAGCATACGCTTGGAGCCGATGGCAGCCGATCTCGACCTCAGCCTCGAGCGCTGGAGTCTTCAGGCCTGTGCAGCAGCCGTGCGGGAGGCCGCGGGGGTGGAGATCAGGGTTGCGGAGCCGGCGCTGCCGCTCCGAAGCTCACCCAGTTGATCTGGTCAATCGTGCCGAGGGGCTTGCCGGCCCCGGCATCGAGGCTGGCCCGCACTAGATCGGGGCGCCCCGCCCGCACCTTCAGGCCGTTGCCGATCGGGAAGCGGCGGCTGCCGTTGAACAGGCCCTCGTAGACGATCTTGCCCGCGGCGGTTTCCACCGTGACCCAGCTGGGCTCGGCGCTGGTCAGGGTCAGGCTCCTGGGGTTGTTTGTGGTGGTGGCTGG
>RGNC01000064.1 GCA_010029175.1 Synechococcaceae bacterium WB8_1B_136
GGCCACCGAGCCTCTGGTGCAGCGCCTGGCGGATCAGCTCAGTCCTGAAGGCGCCGCCCTCGCCCGGCGCCGGGGAGGAGCTGCTGGCCGGTGGGCCCCAGCGCCGGGCGAGGGCGGCGCCTTCAGGACTGAGCTGATCCGCCAGGCGCTGCACCAGAGGCTCGGTGGCCAGCAGTTTCAGCCGCTTCCCCTGCCAGCTGCTGTGGGCTCCGGGGTAGAGCCCCATCACCTGGCGATGAATCGCCAGTGCCGTGGCGTCCCAGTCGATCTGGAAGTCGGCCTTGCTGAGCATGCGGGCATAGGTCAGTCCCTGCTCTCCCTGGGGCTGCACCCCCAGCCGTGCCAGCCGCTCCGCCTCCGGTCCAGGCCCCGCTGCCTCGATCCGGGCCATGGCCTCCACCAGCAGGTCGCCCGTGAGCTGGGCAAGCCGCGTCGCCAGTTGTTGCGCGTTCTCCAGCAGCCCGATCGGGATGGCGCGCTCCAGCAGCACCGGCCCCGTGTCGAGCCCCTCTTCCATGGCCATGATTCCCACGCCGGTCTGGGCATCCCCCTCCAGCAGGCACCACTGGATCGGGCCGGCACCGCGCCAGCGGGGCAGCAGAGATCCATGGCCGTTCCAGCAACCGTAGGGGGGCTGGGCCAGCACCTCTGGCGGAAGGATCTGGCCAAAAGCCACCACCACGTAGATCTCGGCCCCCAGGGCGGCCAGCTGCTGCTGGCACTGCGGCTCGCGCCGGATGCGCTCGGGGGTGAACACGGGAATGCCGAGCTCCACCGCCCGGGCCTTCACCGCCGATGGCATCAGCTCCTTGCCGCGGCCGCGGCGTCGATCCGGCTGGCTCACCACCCCCACCAGCTCATGGCCGGCAGCCACCAGGGCATCAAGGCTGGGCACCGCGTAGGCCGGGGTGCCCCAGAACAGGATCTTCATCGGGGCATTGTCCCGTTTACCCATCGCCGGGCGTCAGCACGCTGAGCCAGGGCTGGGGGAAGCGCACCTTCAGGGGCAACTGGTCCACGCGCCACATCGCCGGCAGCGGCTCCAGGAAACGCGCCGGAATTCGCAGGGCCAGCCCTTCGGCAGCCCACGCCCCCGGCAGACCACTGGGGGGACGTCGGGCCAGATCAGCCTGCTCGAGGATCCTGGCCGCCCGCCAGCTGCCGTTGGGCATCAACACGTCCACGCGTCTGCCTGGTTTGGCGTTCTGGCCGGCCTGGGGCTGCAGATAAATCCAGAGGGTCGGGGGTTCGGCCTGCTCGATGCGCATCAGCAGGCTGCCCGGGCCCACGTTTTCGCCCTGCTGGACGTTTACCTCGGCGATCCGTCCGCTCTTCTGGGCGGTGTAGGTCAGCAGCTTCAGCCGGGCGGTGAGCCATTGCCGCTCGCGTTCGGCGCGCACCTGATCAATGGGAGCCCCATGCCAATGGTACTGCTCCTGATGCAGGCGCCGGCCGAGTTCCAGCTCCGCCAACCGTTGGCCGTTCAGCTGCGCCTCGGCCTGCAGCAACTCCGCTGAGGTCAGGCCGCCGGATCGTTGCAGCTTGCGGTACAGATTCACGGTGCGCTGTTGCAGCTCCACAGCGTTGGTTTGGAGGGCCCTGGAGGCCTGGCCCAGAGGGTCCTTGCCGGTGGCTCGGATGGGGCTGAGTTGCTGCAGGCGCAGGTTCCACTCAGGGTTCTGCAGTCGCAGCAGCAGCTGCCCCTTCTTCACACGGGAGCCGACTCGCACGGGGAGCTCCTCCACGATGCCAGTGTCAAGTGCCCTCACCTCCAAGCTGGACAGGGAGAGTTGCGCCGGTGCTTCCACCAGAACCGCATCGATGAGCAGCCGGCTGCATACCCACACCAGCGGAGCACTCACCAGCGCCAGGATCAAGTACCAGCGCAGGCGGTAGGCGACACGCCGTCCAGGTCCGTACAGCACCTGCAGGCCGTTGTCGTGATTGGGACTGTGTTCCTTGGGGCTGCTAAAGCGCACCTTCATGGCTCACTCCTCCTTGGGATAGTTGTGCCAGTCCTGCCAGTCGATTCCGCCCAGGCCGCTGCTCTCCAGCTGCCTTCGCCAGCGCTCCACCTGCATCTGCAGGGCCAGCGCCGAGCTGCCATGCCAGCTCTGCGCTGGCGGCAGGGTGGATTCCACGCTTTGGGCGATGCGGAAGTTGAGCTGTGGCCAGCGCTTAATGATGGCCAGGCTGCGCTCCGTGACGCGCTCCGGCGGTCGTTGATACAGCATCAGCGTGATGCTGTTCAGCCTGCGCCTCTGGCTCATCTGGCTCAATTCGCAGGCCAGGCAGGGCTGATCCTGTTGCCCGGTGGTGCTGGCCCTGGCTTCGAACCAGCGGGGGTGGCTGGAGATGCTCAGGGGCCAGGGGCTCAGGGTTTGCACGGCCCGCAGCGTGGCCAGCCATTGCCTGATCCGCTCACTTGGAACGGGCCAGCCCAGCTGTTCCAGCTCCAGATCCAGGTGCAGCCCATCGAAAGCCAGCTGGCGATAGCGCTGAATCAAATGCTGCAGCGCTGGCCGTCCCCGCTCCTCGATCCACTCCGGATCCCCCAGCAGCAGACTCACCCGCATCCCGCGTTTGTGGGCTGAAACCAATGCGCGCTGCAGGGCCCGCGTGGTGGCGGCGCCGGCCCTCACCTGCTGGCTGTTGAGGCCCACAAGGAGTTGGTCGATGCCCTGGCGCTCCAGCCGAGACAGCTCAGCCTCACATTGCCTTGGATCCAGCAAGGCGGCGCTGTCCCAGATGTAGGCCCCTTGGCTCCAGCTGGCGGGGCGAGCCTGCTGGGCTGCGACGGATAGGCACAGCCCCAGTCCACCCACCATCGTCCAGGTGATCGTCCGTATCACCGGCCGCAGCATCAGAACCGAATGGCACGGTTGATGACCCACCAGGGCGCCATGGCCGTCTCCTCATGGCTGCGCCGGAGGATTTCGTTCAGCATCGCAACAGCGCTCCAGCAGCGGATCACAAACATCGCCAGGGGATACAGGGGCAGGAACAGCAGCAGCAGCATGTCGCGCCTGGGGCGTTCAGAGCTGAGTATCAACATCCAGGTGAACTGAACCACCTGCAGCAGCAGGTATGCGGCATAAATGAAGCCAGCAAGCGCCACAAGCCTGGGCCAGGGTTCGCTCAGCAGCAGGGCCAAGCTGTAGGCAACGATGATGAAGGGATTGATCACCTGTACATACAGGCCGCTGAACACCAGCATGGCAAAGTTGGGCCATCCCATCAGCCTGGGACTGATGTTGCCCCAGTGCTTGCGGGCATAGAGGAAGAAAAGATCGCCATCCCAGCGCAGTCGCTGCTGGAAGAATTGCCTGAATGTATGCGGAACATCGGTGTGGCCAATTGCCTTGGCTTCAAAGGGAATCCGCAGGTCAGGGTGTCGCCCGAAGTAGCTCTTGATCCGCAGCGTTAAGTCGAGGTCTTCGGCTGAATGGGTGTTCCAGCCGCCGATCTGCACAAGTGTTTCTCGCCGGAAGGCGCCAAAGGCTCCCGAAATATTATTGATCAGATTCCACTCGCTTAACCCGATCCGGGTCATGTTGATGGAGAGCAGATATTCAATCGCTTGCATCACTGTAGCCAGGGATTGCCACGTGTTACGCACCCGCAGGTTGCCCGCCACGGCGGGGACGTTGGCATCCTCGAAGTGGCGCACCATCGCTGCCACCGCCGTGTTGTCAAACGAGGTGTCCCCATCCACTGCCAGCACGATCTCGCCACTGCTCATCGCCAGGCCGGCGTTGAGCGAAGACACCCTCCCGCCCCGTTTCCACTTGGCGATCGGCCTGATGCAGCGTTTCGGGTAGAGGCCTGGATCGGGTTGGAAGTCTCGTACAGCCCTCATGGTGATGGTGTTGGTTGAGGCGTCATCCACCACCGGTATCAGTTCAATCTCGCCTGGATAGGTTTGTTCGCACAAGCTCAACAATGTTCGCTGAACATCGAGTCCCTCCTTGTAGCAGGTGATCACGCACGACACCCGTGGTTGATACAGAGAGTGCCGCGGAGGCAGGCTGAAGCTCCGAATCCAGCTACGCATGCTGCCTAGAAACACCACGGCTGCCAGAGGTAGATCAATCAGCAGGATGAAGGGGATGCTCTGCAGCAAGAGGCCTGGCTCATCCATGATCGGATTTGCTGGCATGGCATTTGTTGGATCCGGTTGGTTAAGCGATGGCTGCTGACAGCCGTTTCAGCAGTAGCTCCGCATCATCGTTCTCATTCAGTTGATCAGGTAGGACGCATGCTCCGAATTCCAGTGCTTGTTGCTCACGCTTGTCTGTCTGTAGGTTCTTGAACCAGTCTGCGAGTTGCTGTTCCAGGTCGCGCAGAGCTTGATGATCCGTCTGGGGCAGCAGCAGCCAGATCAGTCCATCATCGCTGTGCATGCAGCGATCGGAGTCATGCAGGCTTTCCCCAAGGCGTTCGATCAGGCGGTCCAGCATGGGCATCTCGACGTGAATGCCAAGTACAGTTGCCACATTGGCGGTGTGGCTGTGCTTGCTGCGGCGGGCGATGCTAATTTGCCAGTTGAGTGCGCGCAGGAACTCCCCTTCCCTCAATAGTGGAGTGGATTCGGTTGGGTTATTTGCCAATAGGCTGTTGTGATGGCCATTGCGACAGGAGAGTCTGATGGAACTGCTAAGCCTGTAGCTGCGGATCTCTCCCACATGCAGTTTCTCTGGACTGCTGGTGTGGCTGCAATCAATGCAATGGGCCTCTACCTTCGCGTCCACGAAGAAGGCATGGCATGAACGGCAGCTGTAGTTCTCGATTGGTCGGTCGTAATCACTGCCAATATGACGAAGCTGCGTCAGACAGTTTGGGCAGAGTAGAGTCTGATCGCGCAGGAACTTATGCTGTGGGCCTACGTGTCCGCAGACGAAGCAGTGTAGAGATGGCTGGCGTGCGATGTCGAGGCCCCTGCATTCCGGGCAGATATCGATATAGTTCAGGTGGCTTGATCGGCAAGTTTGGCATTGGCGGATTCGATTGATCAGTTCGCCGGCTTCCAGTTGCATCCTGATCTGGCTTTTCTCCAGCCAGTGCAAACCATTGAGCTGAGGCGCATCGGCGAACGCCTCCACGAGTGGATACCGGTAATAGTTGGCGCAGCCTGGATCCCGTACGGGTCTGATCCAGGCCTGAGGCCGAAGCCACAGCCAATGCAGCAGCTTGGTCTCGAGAAGCTCCAGTCCGGGTGCAGGCCTGAACTGGTGCTGGCGCTGTTGCCAGCGTTGCCATGTGATATGGATGGCGCTTGGATCTGCGGGCAGAAGGCCATCGGAGAGAGCTTCTCCCCAGCCATCAGCCTCGCGGTGGAGATAGATCAGCGCCTGGCCGTACTCATCATCAGCCCGAAGTCTGAGCAAGGCCTGCGCCACTGCGTCCGCAGCTCCATCGATGACCACCACATCCAGGGGTTCTGCCTGGAGCAAGGTTGCTAGATCTCTGAACTGTCGAACGGCGAGATGGCGCGGTGCTCCCTGGCCCTCAAGGTCCAGCCAGGCGATGCGCGGGCCGTGTTCGGCGGATGGAATCCAGAGCCCCTCCATCACACCCAGCGACCCCACGGGCATCGACGCCAGTGGGCGGGGGGACCTGCTGCTGTGGCTCATGAGAGACCGGCTTTGCCAACCTCACTCTTTGGCTGATCGCAAGGCCTGGCGACCGCATGCGCAGATTTCCAGCATGGCTGAGTGATCCCGATGCCAGGGCGCTGAAGCCATCCCGCAGTTCAGCGTCACCCTGGTGATGGGAGTTTGCTCACGCCTCGCCGGTAACCGACAGGCCCTCTACCCACACCAGCGGACAGAGCCCATCTGGCGTGATCTTGGCCTCTCCTTCGAACCCCACGATTGAATTCAGCAGGGTGCGGATGTCGCCAGCCACGGTGGCGGCCTCGATCGAGCGGGCTTCGCCGCCCTGCACCAGCCAGCCGTCGAAGGGCAGGGAGAAGGATCCCTGGCTGGCCTTCACCCCCGCATGGAGGGCCGAGAGGGAGTCAATCCACACGATTGGCTCCGGGGCGTTGAAGCGATCCAAACCCTGCTGGCCGCCGCTGCTGCCGGGGGTGGCGCCGATCTCAAACCAGTCGGGACCCACCGACACCTTGGCCCCCAGGCCGGCGTGGCCCGTGGGGGCCACCCCGAAGGCGCGGGCGGTGGCCTCCGAATGCAGGAAGTGCCTGAGCACGCCGCCCTCCAGCAGCGCCAGACGGCGGGTGGGAGTGCCCTCGCCATCAAAGGCGGAGGCTCCGATGTTGCCCGGGTTGAGGCCGTTGTCGTGGAGGTCGAAGAAGGGCACGGCCAACGGCTGTCCGATCGAGTCGCGGTTGCTGAGGCTCACGCCATCCAGGACAGCTCGGGCGTTGAACAGGCTGCTGAAGGCCCCGATCAGATCGAGAAAGGCCTCGGGACTGAACACGCAGGTGTAATGGCCGGTGCTGATCGGGGCGTAGTCGAGATGGCTGATGGTGCGCTCAGCCGCTTCGTTGATGCAGCCGGCAACGTCGAGCTCCCTGGCGCCATAGGCGAGGCGCACGGCTCCAGCACTGCGAGGTTTGCGACCAGCCTCCTCGGCGCGGGCATAGAGATAGAGGCTCGCGGTGCTCAACCGCTGTTGCCGGCAGGCGCCTTCGGAGTTCAGGTAGATGCGCTCGCTGCTGCGCTCCGCCAGCCCGTTGTACGGCACGGTGCCGATGGCCGCATGACGGCCGAGCAGTTGCTGTTCGGCGTCCTTGAGCGTGTCCAGCAGGGCGAGGATGCCCTGGGGCTCGTGGATCGGCTGCCGCAGCTCCGCCAGCGGCGCCGTCGCCAGCGGGGAGAAGGCGGGGGTGTCGTCGGGGTTGCCGAAGCCGCTGGCCTCCCTGGCGCCAGCCAGGGCCCGCTCCAGCCCGGCATCGGAGAGGTCGGAGGTGCTGGTGATGCCCACCAACCCGTCGCTGTTCCACACGCGGATGGTGATCGAACTGCGCTGGGCGCCCTTCATCTGCTTGGCTTCGCCCCGATCCACCTGCACCGATGTGTCGGTGCTGCAGGCGGCTCCGAGATCCCATTGGCGGATGCCGGCGGCGCTGGCGAGCTGCTCCAATCTGCCGCGCAGGCTTTCGGCGTTGAGTGTTGCTGCCATGGTTCAGCGGCCCCCCACCGTGATCGAATCCACCTTGATGTGGGGCTGCCCCACGGTGACGAAGATGCTGCCGCTCACGGAGCCGCAGAATCCCGCCGCCAATTCCAGATCGTTGGCGCACATCGAGATGCGGGGCATCACCTCCTTGGCTTCGCCGATCAGGGTGGCCCCCTTCACCGGCTTGGTGAGCTGCCCGTTTTCGATCAGGTAGCCCTCCTCCACCGCGAAGTTGAACTGGCCCGTCGGGCCGACACTGCCCCCCCCCATCGATTTGCAGTAGAGACCCCGGTCGACGGAGGCGATCAGCTGCTCGGGGGTGTGGGGGCCGGCTGCGATGTAGGTGTTTCGCATGCGGCTCGCCGCCGCGAAGGTGTGGCTCTGGCGCCGGCCGCTGCCCGTGCGGGCATGGCCGGTGCGCAGCTCACCGGCTCGATCGCTGATGAAGCGCTTGAGAATGCCATTCTCAATCAGCACCGTGCGCTGGGCCTCCATGCCCTCGTCGTCCATGCACAGGGATCCGAAGGCGCCATCGCTCAGGCCCTCATCAATGGCGGTCACCGCCTCGTGGGCGATGGCCTCGCCCACCTTGTCGGCGAACGGCGTTGTTCCCCGCTCCACCTGGGTGGTTTCCAGCAGGTGCCCACAGGCCTCATGGAAGATCACGCCGCCGAAGCGGTTGGCCAGCACCACCGGGAGCTGGCCCGCCTCCACGTAGTCGGCGTAGAGCATGGCGCCGGAGCTCTCGCACACCTCCCGGGCACTGGCCTCGGCGTCCCATTGGCGCAGGTCGTCCGGGCGGCCGGAACTGCCGTGGCGGCGGCCCACGCCAGCGCGGTGTTCACCATCGGCGGCCAGCACATTCAGCCCCACCGATTGGTGCAGGCGGATGTCGTGGGCGAAGGTGCCGTCGCTGGCGGCCACCAGCACCTCCTGCCAGTCGCGGGCGTAGCTGCCGCGCCACGCCTGCAAGTGGCTGCCGTGCATGGCCAGCTGCGCCGTGCCCTCCAGCAGCCTGTCGGTGGCCTCCCGGAGTTCCGGGCAGCGGGCCAGCCAGCTGTCCTTGCTGGCGGCAAAGTCCCGCAGCTGGGCCAGTCCGTCGAAGCCGTTGAGCACGGCAGTTCCCCGCTGCAGCCCCAACATGCCCAGGGCCTGGTCCAGGGCCTGCTCCAGGCCGCTGGGGCTCAGATCATTGGTGCTCACGAAGCCGTCGCGTTCACCGCGGAACACCCGCAACCCAGCCCCCATGCCGAAGGCCGGACTGACGCTGGTGATCGTGTCCTGTTCGGCCAGCACGCCGAGATGATCGGTGCGCTCCAGGAACACCTCCACCAGGTCGGCTCCCGCGGCGAGGCCACGGGCCAGAAGCGATTCCAGCCGCGGTTGCCAGCTGCTGTCGAAGGACGCGACCACGCGATTCGTGCAAGAGGGAAGAAGACCGAAGAGGGCCGTTGCAATGGCCGCTCCGGCTGTGACGCTGGGCGCCGATCAGCGGATCGCTGGCTGGAAGCGCTCGCTGCGGATCGGGGCCATCAGGAACAGCTTGGCCATCTCCAGGCCGTTGGCTGCCCAGTAGGGCAGCTTGCGCAGGGCCTTGAGCGCAGCAGGCGCATCGCTGGCATCGGCATCGGCCAGGGCCTGGTTGTTGTTCACCAGACGCTCGAGGCGCTCGTAGAACTTGGGATGCTCCACATTGAGCACCACGGGGAACACCCGGGCCGACGTTTCGTTGGTCTTGGCGATCACATACTTGTCGTATTCGCGGGCATCCAGGCCCAGGGCTTCGTAGAACTCCTTGCGGGCCACGTCACGCACATACATGGTGGCGAATACCGCCAGCAGGAAGAAGCGGCACCACAGGCGCGCGGTCAGCCCTGTAACTGTTTTGGGCTGGGCCTTCATCAGCGCATCGAAGAAGTCGCCGTGACGATTCTCGTCCTGGCACCAGGACTCAAAGAAGTTGAAGATCGGGAAGATCTTGCTGTCAGGATTCTTCTCGAGGTGCCTGTAGATGGCGATGTAGCGCCAGTAGCCAATCTTCTCGGAGAGGTAGGTGGCGTAGAAGATATAGGCGGGCTTGAAGTAGGTGTAGGCCTTGTTGGCCGTGAGGAAGCCCAGATCGAGCTGCAGGCCGAAATCACCCATGGCCTTATTGAGGAAGCCGGCATGGCGGGCTTCGTCGCGGGCCATGTGGGCAAAGCACTCCGCCAGCAGAGGGTTTTTGGTCTTGATGCGGCGGCTCAGCTCCTTGTAGAGCAGAAAGCCGGAGAACTCAGAGGTGCAGCTCTGCTCGAGAAACTCGATGAACACCCGACGGGTGTCCGGGTCGAGTTTGTCAGCGGCGCCGTCGAAGTCTTCGTTGCGAACGAAGTGGTGGCGGTTGTAGTCCTTGCGGAATTCTTCGCAGATGGCTTCCAGCTCCGCCTCATTGGGGCGGAGATCCATGGCCGCCATGGCGTCAAAGTCGGTGGTGTAGAACCGCGGCGTCAGGATCGTGTCCTTCACCGGATCCTTGATCGCCGGCGCCTCAGGGGTGCCGATGGTGGGGGAAGCAACGGCCGTTGGAGGCACCATCGGGTGTCACAGCTATGGACGGTGCCTGCATCGTAGGAGGGGCCCGGCACTGCCCGGCGGTTGGGTTACAGCCTGTGGCGAGGCGAGGCGTCGCGGCTGCGCTCCGCGCTCAGTTCGCCCCGAGCCACTTCTGGCCATTGAGGCGCTGCACCAGCCGCGACACCAGCAGGGCCTGGCTCATCTTCTTCTCGTCGATCAGGAACGACTCCAGCACCGTGGGCTCGGAGCCGGCCTCGGCAACGGCGATGGTCTTGGGGGCGTTGATGTCGTCGCGGGTGAAGCACAGCCAGAAGCGCCGCTCGCCCGGCAGGCAGCCCTTCACCATCCAGCAACTCGCCCCCACCACCGGCATCGGGCCCTGCTCAAAGCTGAGCTCTGCCTCGGGGCCCCCATAGGCCTGGATCTCCTTGGCGAGGGCGGGCAGCAGCAGCTCGGGCACGAAGGTCGCGAAGGGCTGCTCTTCCGGTGCCGGCGGCTTGGCGGGTTTGCTGGCCGGGGCGGCCGTGGGGGCGGGGCTGGCGGAATCGGTCACCGTCGCGGGCCTCGTGGGGCAAAAGGCTGGCAGAACTCTAGATAGGGAGCGCGGTCCAGGTGTCAGACCCGGGGCGGCGAGGTGCAGGGGCCTACCAGGCCTCACTGGGCTGACTGTCCCAGCCGTCGCCCACCACCACCGCAGTGCCAGCGCTGCTGGCGGCAGGGGCCTCAGCGGCTGTGGATGC
>RGNC01000065.1 GCA_010029175.1 Synechococcaceae bacterium WB8_1B_136
CTGCAGGCCGAACCGCTGCTCACCGCCAGCCGCTGGCGCAGCCGCTGGTGCAGGGCGGTTCCATCCACATCCAGCACGGTCACGTTGAGGTTGTGGGCCAGCCGTGGCTCGCCGGCTCCGTTGCGCTCGATGCCGCCCAGGGCCTCCAGCCCCTGCCAGAGCCGATCCCGCAGGGCCTTCAGCCGCGCGTTGCGCTGGGGCCGATCCGCCTCCGCCAGTTCCAGGGCCCGGGCCATGCCCACGATCAACGGCACCGGCAGGGTGCCGGCCCGCAGCCCCCCCTGCTGGCTGCCGCCATGGAGCTGCGGCGCCAGCCGCAGGCCCGGAGCGATCACCAGGGCACCGATGCCCTTGGGGCCATGGAACTTGTGGGCGCTGAGGCTGATCAGGTCGATGCCCAGCTCCCGGGGTCGCAGCGCCAGGTGGCCCACGGCCTGGGCCCCATCGCAGTGGAGGCGAACCCCCCGTTGCCGGCAGAGGGCAGCGATGGCGGCCAGGGGTTGTAGCACGCCGATTTCATTGTTGGCGGCCATCACGCTCACCACCAGGGTGTTGGCACTGAGGGCCGCCTCCAGCTGCTGGAGATCCACCAGGCCATCCGCCGCCACCGGCAGTTCGGTGAGGCTGAAGCCATGGCCGGCCAGATAGCGCAGGGGATCCAGCACGGCCCGGTGCTCCGTGGCCAGGGTGATCAATTGGCGCCGCCGGCCACCGGCCAGCAGCTCCGCCTCCGCCAGCCCCTTGAGGGCCAGATTGTTGGCCTCGGTGGCCCCACTGGTGAATAACACCGCCTCGGGTTCCACCCCCAGCAGCGCAGCCAGCTGGGCCTGGGCCCGCTCCACGGCGGCGGCCGCCAGCAGCCCGGGGCGGTGAATGCGGCTGGCGGGGTTGGCGAACTGCTCGCTCCACAAGGGCGCCATGGCCTCCACCACCGCCGGATCACACGGGGTGGTGGCCTGGTGGTCGAGGTAGATGACGGGATTGCCCATGCCACCCCATGCTGGCAACCACGCCGAAGCTCTCGCCTGCCCATGGCTCGCCTGCTCCTGCCCTGGGGCGCATCACTGGCTCTGCTGCTGGCACCGCTGGCCGCACCAGCCCAGGTGGACCCCTTCCGCAACCCGGTGGAGCAACGGCCGGCGGGGCTGGTGCTGTTGCGCCAGTGGCAGACCATGGAGGGAGGCCATGCCATCGGCGTCTACGACGCCAAGCCCGATCCCAACGACGCGGAGGCCCGCACGATCGTGGTGTGGGTGGAGGAGCCCGCGGGGGTGAAGTTGGCCGTGGACACGATTCGCTGCTCCCCCGCCGCGCCGATGCGGCTCACGCGTCTGGGGCGCTCGCTGCTGATCCGGGAGCTGAACCCTGGCGGGACGATCAGTGAGCTCAATCGCCTCGATCACCAGGTGTGGTGGGCGGCCTGCTTCCCCGAGCAGGCCGGCAAGGATCCGGCCCAGCTGGCCCCCCTGGCCCGCCGCCTGGGCTATTCCGGCAAGCTCCGCGAGCAGCAGCAGGTGCTGCCCGGAAACTCTCGATAGATTGCGGCCACTGCCGTTTCACCGCCCGCGGGCCCATGAGCTCTGAACCCGACCTCCAGCCTGGGGCTGACGAGAGCCCGGCGCCGGCCCCGGCCCCGGCCCGCCTGCTGCTGGTGGACGACGAACCGGGTCTGCGCACCGCCGTTCAGGCCTACCTCGAAGACGAGGGCTTCCAGGTGACCACAGCCGTGGATGGCGAAGACGGCTGGGCCAAAGCCCAGGAGCTGCTGCCGGATCTGGTGATCAGCGACGTGATGATGCCCCGCCTCGATGGCTACGGGCTGCTGAAGCGGCTGCGGGCCGATGAGCGCCTCGGCGGCACGCCGGTGATCTTCCTCACCGCCAAGGGCATGACGGCCGATCGCATCGAGGGCTTCCAGGCGGGCGCCGACGACTACATCCCCAAGCCTTTCGATCCCGATGAGCTGGTGGCCCGCGTGCAGAACGTGGTGCGCCGCCAGGAGCGGCTGCTGGCGGAGGCCGCCCGCTACGCCGATGCCGACATCGGCCAGATGGCCAAGCAGATCACCGAGATCCGCTCGATGCTCACCGGCGGCGGCAGCAAGAAGGCCGCCGGGCCCGTGCGGCACGAGTTCACCCCTCGCGAGGCTTCGGTGCTGCAGCTGGTGGCCGAGGGGATGATGAACAAGGAGATCGCCCGGCGGCTGGAAACCTCGATCCGCAACGTGGAGAAATACGTGAGCCGGCTGTTCACCAAAACCGGCACCGCCAGCCGCACCGAACTGGTGCGCTACGCCCTGGAACACGGCCTGGTGGACTGAGCCGCTTGGCCGACGCCTCCGCCTCCCTGCCCCCGGGCTGGCTGCCGGCGGCCCTCAATCGGGGCCACGTGTATCGGGATCGGATGCGGCCGCACGATCTGCCCGCCGGGCAGCCCCTTCGGGTGAGCGCCTTCTACGCCGCCCGCTACCGCCACTCGAACCAGGCGGTGTGGGAGGTGCGCCTGGCCGCCGGTGAGATCTGGTGCAACGGCCAACAGCTCCGGGCCGATGGGGCCCTCGGCGCCGGTGATCGGTTGCGGTGGCATCGGCCCCCCTGGCAGGAGCCCGCCGTGCCGGTGCTGCCCCAGGCGGCCGTGGTGTTCGACGACGGCGATCTGCTGGTGCTCAACAAGCCCAGCGGCCTGCCGGTGCTGCCGGCCGGCGGCTTCCTGGAGCACACGCTGCTGGCTCAGCTGGAGCGGCTCTGGCCCGGTGCCCGGCCCGTGCATCGCCTCGGGCGCTTCACCCGTGGGCTGCTGGTGTGCGCCCGCCGGCCGGCCACGCGGGCCTGGCTCAGCGCCCAGCTGCGCGACAGCACGGCAAGGGGCCCCGAGGCGGGGGAGGAGCAGGGCTGCCGCAAGCTCTATCGCGCCCTGGTGCTGCCCGGCGTGCTGCCCCTGGAACCGGGCGCGGAGCTGGCGATCACCGTGCCGATCGGCCGCCGCCCCCATGGTCAGCTGGGCCAGATCTGGTGCGCCACCGATGGCTCCGAGCCCAGCGACAGGCCCGCCCACAGCAGCCTCACCCTGCTGGAGCGCAGCGTCTCAGCCGATCTGGTGCAGGTGGCGATCGCCAGCGGCCGCCCCCACCAGATCCGCATCCACTGCGCAGCCGTTGGGGCGCCGCTGCTGGGGGATCCCCTCTACGGCCCCGGCGGCCTGGCGCGGTCGGCGGCCCTCCCCGGCGATGGCGGCTACCAGCTGCAGGCCTGGCGCCTGGAGCTGCAGTTGCCGGGCGGAGGCCGGCTGGAGCTGGAGGCGCCGCAGGCGCTGGGGCTCTGAGGGAGCTCGCGGCCGCAAGGCGCTCAGTCCGCGTCGATCAGAAACTCCATGCAACGGCTGGCAAAGATCGGAGCCTGCCGATTGAGGATCTGCAGGAGTGCCCGGGCAGTACGGGCAGGGTTGCGTTGCCGCGCTGCGATGGTCTGCAGGCAACCGTGAATCGCTGTGGGATCGAGGTCCAGCAGGTTGCAGAGGAACTGATCAGGCGTCACTGCTTCGATGCCGAGGGGCGCCATAACCTCGGCCGGAAAGTGACGCACGTTGAGAGTGACGATCACCTCGGCCTTGGCGGCGATGGCGGCTGCCAGCACATGGCGATCGCCTGGATCACAGCCCAGCTGATCGGCCAGGCCTGTGGGCGGCTCCACCAGGGCCTCGGGGAAGGCCCGTTCCATCGCAGTACAGAACCGGCTGGCACGCTCCGGGGTGGTGCGCGCATCAGCCAGGAGATTGCGCACCGTGTCCTCCAGGATCTGCGCCGACCAGTGGACCCGATAGAGGTGCTCGTGGGCTGCCTCCAGCAGCAGGTCCCTGAGCTCGTAGGGGTAGAGGACGCAGCTGTCGAGAAGAACGGGGAAGACGGCAGGTTCAAGCCAGAGGCTCACACCGCCTCCACCTGCATCTCCTGTCCCAGCTCACTGAGTTCATCCAGAGCCCCGCGGCGCACCTGTCTGCGCGCATCACGCAGCTGCAGCACGTCGTGAATCCGCAGGCGCCGGTGGCTGCCCACCATCACCACCGGCACGGCGTTGTCCTCGATCAGTCGGTAGAGGTAGGGCCGCGAGACGTTGAGGATCTGGGCGGCCTGCTGCGTGGTGAGCAGGGCGTCATGGGGCAGCACCGTCACCGCCTCGCCGCGCTTGAGATTGTTGAGCAGGCCCCGCATCAGCCCGTAGAGCGGTGCGGGCACCAGGTGTTCTTCTCCCTGGGGTCCCACGAGTCGCGCTTCTCCGGCCTGGAAGAGAGCCAGCAGCTCTTCCAATTGCTCTGGCGGCATGGAGTCGGGGGTGATGGTGCCTGGCACCGCGGGAGTTGCGACCATCTCGCGCATCGATTGTCACGGCTTAACCGTAATAGGCGTAACCAGCGTCACGCCGCAAGGGGGCTTTGGTAATAGGGGGCAGCGGTGCACCCCTTGATCCAGGCCACCGCCATCGCTGTCGCTCCCTCGGGCATCTGCAGCTGGAGGTCGATTGCTGGAACCTGCTGGAGGAGCGGCGAAAGCGCTACCTGCCCCGTGGCTTTCAAAGACGCTCTAACTCGGGTTTGCCGGTGGCTAGGCGCTCAGCGATCAAGCTCCGCAGGGCCAGTGGGTTCTCCGTTGGGCGGCCCGCAGTGGCTGGTCTCAGGCCTTCTCGAAGGCGATCAGGCGGGAGAAGTAGAAGGGCGCTTTGTTGAGGCTGCGGCGCACGGGCTTGAAGCCGGCCTCCGCGGCGGCCTTCACGATGCCCGCCTCGCGCAGGGTGTAGGCGCGGGTGGTCTTGCTGGGGCCTGGGAACAGCTGGCCGATGCCCTTGAGCAGCGCCAGCAGCGGCGTGTAGGGGGCGAAGCTCACGATCAGGTGCTGCTCGGCCATTGCGGCCAGGTGGCGCACCATCGCTTCGGCGGGTTCCTGGGGGTAGTGGATGAACACGTCCAGGCAGATCACCGTGTTGTAGCGGCCGCTGAGGCTCTCCAGATCGGAGGCGCTGAACTGGATGCGGCCCGGGGCGATGCCGGCCTCGCCGGCGCGGCGCTCGGCTTCGCGCACCATGGCCTCCGAGAGGTCGGAGGCGGCAATGGTGCCGGCCCCCAGCTGGGCCAGGGGCAGGGTGAGGCTGCCCACGCCGCAGCCCGCATCGCAGAAGCTGCGCCCCTCCAGGTTCCCCTGCTCCTGCAGCCAGGCCAGCACGTTGTCCACGGTCTTCTGGTGGCCGATGCGGATGTTCCGCTGCACCCGGTTCACGTCGTCGCTGTTGCTGTAGATCCGGTTCCAGCGATCGAACCCCGTGGTTTCGAAGTAGCCCTTCACCTCCTGCTTCTCGCTCTGGGTGGCGTCTTGGGCGGCGTCCAGCAGCTGCTCGGCGGGCATTGGGTGGGCCTGGGAGAGAGGGGGTTGTGCGGCGGGGATCCTATTCAGGCCGCACGCCGCCAGCGCAGGCTGCTGGCTTCCCCGCTCCAGCGCAGGGCTTCCGCCAGCGGCAACCCCACCAGTTGCTGCTCAATCGGTCGCTCGTCCCCCAGCACCCGCCGTGGATGCAGGGTGGCTGCCGCAATGGCGGAGCCGGCATCGCCGCTCCAGAGTGCCAGCCGGCAGGCCGTCTCCAGCAGCGGCAGGGTGACCCCCGCCAGGGTGCCGTCCTGCAGGCGGCAGCTGCCCTGCTCCACGATCAGCACCCGATCGTCCCAGCGGTGTTCGCCATCCTCCAGGCCATAGGGGGCCAGGGCATCGCTCACCAGCACCAGTTGCTGCGGCGCCAGCCGCTGCAGCAGCACCGCCATGCTGGGGGCCACATGCACGCCATCGGCGATCAGGCCGAGGGCCACGTTGCCCTGAAGGGTGGCGGCCGCCACGGGGCCCGGCGCCCGGTGGTGCAGGCCGGGCATGGCGTTGAAGGCGTGCGTAAGCATGCCCACGCCGGCCGCAAAGGCCTGCTCCGCCTGGGCCTCACTGGCCTCGCTGTGGCCCAGGCTCACCACGATGCCGCGCTGGCGCAGGGCCTCGATCACGGCGCCGGCTCCCTCCAGCTCCGGCGCCAGGGTCACCACATCAATCTCCTGCTCGAAGCCGCTGATCCGCTCGGCCAGGGTCTCGAGACTGGGTTGGGCCAGGTGTTGCTCCGGGTGCGCGCCGCGGCGGGCCCGCGCCAGGAACGGACCCTCCAGGTGGGCTCCTAGCAACTGGCAGCGGCCGCTGCGGTGTTGCTCACGGGCCTGGCGCAGCACCGTGAGGGCCTGGCGCAGTTCGGCGATGCCGCAGGTGACAAGCGTGGGGCAGATCGCCTCCACGCCATCGCGCCACAGCAGCTCCAGCAGCTCCAGCAGCTGGGGCAGATCGGCGGGGGTGAGCTCCGGAAAGGCCAGGCCCAGGCCACCGTTGATCTGCAGGTCGACGCCGGCGGGGCTGAGCCAGTCGCCCTGCCAGTTGTCGCCGGCGGCGCTGCTGCCCGCCGGCAGAGGCTCCACCACCGCAATCTGGTGCTGCGCATCGAGGCCCACGCGCCAGCGTTGGTCTGGGCTGGCCTGGGGCGCCGCCTGCGGCAGGCGAATGTTGCTGAGCCAGCGCATGGGCAACAGGGGGCGGCCGCAGCCGGCCTGGGGTGGGGAGAATGCCATCCTCGCCGCCTCAGCAGGGTCTCGCCCATGGCCGACAACCCCTCCGCCTCCAGCAGCCCCCGGGTGGCCGTGGTGATGGGCAGCGACTCCGACCTGCCCACCATGCAGCCGGCGGTGGAGATGCTGCAGACCTTCGAGGTGAGCTGTGAGGTGCGGGTGCTCTCGGCCCACCGCACGCCCCTGGAGATGGTGGCCTTCGCCCAGCAGGCCGCCAGCCGGGGCTTTCAGGTGATCATTGCCGGCGCCGGCGGCGCCGCCCATCTGCCCGGCATGGTGGCCTCCCTCACCACCCTGCCGGTGATCGGCGTGCCGGTGCAGACCCGGGCCCTCTCCGGGGTGGATTCGCTGCATTCGATCGTGCAGATGCCCGCCGGCATCCCCGTGGCCACCGTGGCCATCGGCAATGGCGCCAATGCCGGTCTGCTGGCGGCCCAGATCCTGGCCCTCGCCGATGGGGCCCTGGCGGAGCGGGTTGCCGCCTATCGCCAGGGCCTGCACGATCAGGTGGTGGCGAAGGATGCCCGCTTGCTGGAGCTGGGCAGCAGCGCCTACCTGGCCCAGATGTGAGCGCATTTCCATGCTGGAACGGCTTGTTCTGCCCATCTGGCTGCGGCTGAGCCTGGCCCTGCCGCTGCTGGTGCTCAACCTCTGGGTGCTGCGCCAGCTGTTGCTGCCCCTGGCCCCCTTCCCCGCCGTGGTGTTGGGGGCGGCCCTGATCGCCTTTTTGCTGGATCTGCCCACCCGCTGGCTGGTGGCCCGGGGGCTGCCGCGGGCCCTGGCGGTGCTGGTGGTGGTGGGGCTGGGCCTGGGGCTGCTGGTGCTGGCGGCCATCTGGCTGGTACCCCGGCTGATCGAGCAGCTGGGGGAGCTGATCCATGCCCTCCCCTCCTGGTTGGCCCAGGGGGAGCAGTGGCTGGATCAGCTGGAAACCTGGGCGGTGGACCGGGGCCTGCCCACCGAGTTCACAGACCTGAGCAGCACCCTGTTCGCCCGGGCCAGCCAGCTGGCCAATCAACTCAGCCAGCGGCTGCTGGGGCTGCTCGGCGCCACGGTGGGCCTCACGGTGAACACCGTGATCGTGGCGGTGTTGGCGGTGTTTCTGCTGCTGGGGGGGGAGGCCATCGTGGCGGGGCTGGCCCGCTGGCTGCCCGACGGGCTGCGGCCGCTGGTGCTGCGCACCCTCGGTCGCACCTTCCGGGGCTATTTCGCCGGCCAGGTGCTGCTGGCCCTGATCCTCAGCGGTGCCCAGCTGGTGGTGTTCACGCTGCTGGGCATCCCCTACGGCGTGCTGTTCGCCGTGGTGATCGGCTTCACCACCCTGATCCCCTACGCCAGTGCCCTCACGATCGTGCTGGTGAGCGGTTTGCTGGCCCTGGAGGATCCGCGCACGGGCCTGGAGGTGCTGGCGGCGGCCATCAGCGTGGGCCAGGTGGTGGATCAGGTGATCCAGCCGCGGCTGATGGGCAGCATCGTGGGGCTGCAACCGGCCTGGTTGTTGGTGTGCCTGCCGATCGGCGCTCGCATCGGCAGCCTGATGGGGCTCGGTGATCTGCTGGGCCTGCTGCTGGCGGTGCCGGTGGCCAGCTGCCTCAAGACCTTCCTCGATGCCTGGGCGCAGCAGCTGGGTTTGCCGGAGCCAGCGGCAGCCATCGCACCCCTGGTGCCGCCCCTCAGCTCGCCTGGGGAATTACCCCCTGGCTGATCAGGTAGGTGAGCACCTGCTGCACCGACTCCTCCAGGCTCTGGCTGCCGGTATCCACCCGCAGTTCGGGATGCTCCGGCATTTCGTAGGGGCTGGAGATGCCCGTGAAGTCTTTGATCTCGCCGGCGCGGGCCTTGGCGTAGAGGCCCTTGGTGTCGCGCTGCTCGCACACGGTCAGGTCTGCGGCGCAGTGGATCTCGATGAAATCCCCGGCCTCCACCAGGGCCCGTGCCCGGCGCCGGTCGGCCCGGAAGGGCGACACAAAAGCGGTGAGCACCACCACCCCCGCATCGAGGAACAACTTGGCCACTTCGCCGATGCGGCGAATGTTTTCCTCGCGGTCGGCGTCGGAGAAGCCGAGATCGGCGCAGAGGCCGTGGCGCACATTGTCGCCGTCGAGCACGTAGCACGACAGGCCCTGTTCAAACAGCGCAGAGTTCACGGCGTTGGCCAGGGTGCTCTTGCCCGCTCCGCTGAGGCCGGTGAACCACAGGATGGCGCTGCGGTGCCCCCGCTGCTGGGCCCGGGCGTCCCGATCCACCGAGGTGTGGTGCCAGGCGATGTTGGTGGAGGCCCCCTGGTTGGTGAGTGCGCCGTAGCTGGAAGTTGCGGTCATGGGGGGATGGCAGCGGCCGTGGCAATGGGGCCATTCTCCCCGCTGGCCTGCAGCGGCCCTGATGCCTCCTCTTCAGAAGCTCTTGACCAGCAGCGAGGCGCCCATCAGCAGCGACAGCACTTCAAAGGCGCGCTTCACCACGCGGCTGCCCTTGGCGATGGCCAGGTGGGCCCCCAGGTAGCCGCCGGTGATCGAACCAGCCAGCAGCATCGGCACCCAGCCCCAGGCGATCTGGCCCTGCACCCCCAGGGTGAGGGCGCCGGCGCCATTCCAGAACAGCCCCACCAGAATCAGGGTGTAGGCCACCGCCCGGCCGTAGTCGAGGCCAAACCAGCGCACCAGCCACAGGGTCACGAACAGGCCGGTGCCGGAGGTGAGCGAGCCGTTGAGCACGCCGATGGCGAACAGGCCCGCGCCGCCGATGGCCAGGCCGCGGCGATCCAGCTCGCGGGCGTGGCTCTCGGTGCCCAGGGCCGGCCGGGCGATGGAGTAGAGCCCCAGGCCGATGGTGAGCAGCCCCAGCAGCAGGGTGCTGAGCCGCGGTGGCAGGCTCAGCACCACCCGTGCCCCCAGCACCACGCCTGGCAGGCCGCAGGCCAGCACGAAGGCCGCCAGGCGCGGGTTGAGGGAGCGCTCACGGGCGTGGCGCAGGGTGGCGCCGATGCCCAGGGCCACGCTGGCCAGCTTGTGGGTGGCCAGGGCCAGCGGGAAGCTCAGCCCCAGCAGGATCAGCACCGGCAGCTGCACCAGCCCGGCGCCGCCCCCCGCCAGGGCCGAGAGCAGGTTGGCCACCAGGGAGGCCAGGAACAGGCCCAGTTGCAGCAGCAGGTCCGCCGCCGTCATCGCCACTGCCCCGCCATGGCCACCCCTCAGCCGCCGGCCTGCTTGGGCCGGTAGCCAGCCTTCTCCAGCGCTGCCAGGGCCGGGGCCACCTGGTCGCCCTGCAGCTCGATCACGCCATCTTTCACGGTGCCGCCGGTGCCGGCGGCGGCCTTCAGCTGTTTCAGCAGGGCCTTGAGCTCGGCCTCCGGCGCCTCCAGGCCGGTGATCGCCGTTACGAGCTTGCCGCCCTTGCCGGCCTTGGTGCGCTGCACCCTGACCCGCTGC
>RGNC01000066.1 GCA_010029175.1 Synechococcaceae bacterium WB8_1B_136
CTTGGCGATGCGGGCCAGGGCGGCGGCGCACTCCCGCACCTGGGCCACCGAGCCGGGGGCACTGCCCAATTCGCCATCGTGCAGGGCCTGGATGCTGTCGATCACCGCCACAGCAGGCCGCAGCGCCTCCAGCTCCTGCAGCACCAGCTCCAGATCGGTTTCCGCCAGCAGCTGCAGGCCTGGGCCCGCGGCGGCGCCAGGCTCCTCGCCAGCGCCGGGCTGCAGCTGATCCACCAACCTCCGCCAGCGCAGCTTCACTTGCTGGGCCGACTCCTCAGCACTCACATAGAGCACCGACTGACTGGTGGCCATGGCCTGGGCGCTCTGCAGCAGCAGCGTGCTCTTGCCGATGCCGGGATCACCCCCCAGCAGCACCAGCGACCCGGGCACCAGACCGCCCCCCAGCACCCGATCCAGCTCGCCGTAACCGCTCGCCAACCGCTGCAGGGGCCGATCACCCACCGCCGCGATCGGCTCGGAGCGCCGGGGCCGGGAGGGCAAGGCACTGTCTGCCGGAGCGACCGCCACCGGCCGGCGACGCCGCGCATCCGTGGCCGCCGCCACCTGTTCCACCAGGCTGTTCCAGCTGCCACAGCTGGCGCAGCGGCCGAAGAACTGGCGGGTCTGGGCGCCGCAGCTCTGACAGACGTAACTGCTGGTCGGGCGGGCCAAGGCGTTGTATGAAGAAAGGTGGCTTCAGGAGAATCCAGGGGCCCGCCGACCTTTTCAGTAGGTCGGATGCCCTACCTAGTCTGCTTAGCGTGGCGCAATGACGGCCTCAGCACCCACCACCGCTCACGCCACCGTTCAGGCCAAGGAAACCATCCTGGTCGTCGATGACGAGGCCAGCATCCGGCGCATCCTGGAAACCCGGCTCTCGATGATCGGCTACCAGGTGATCACCGCCTGTGATGGCCTCGAGGCCATCGAGGCCTTCCGACGCACCAGCCCCGATCTGGTGGTGCTCGACGTGATGATGCCGAAGCTCGACGGCTACGGCGTCTGCCAGGAGCTGCGCAAGGAATCGGACGTGCCGATCGTGATGCTCACGGCCCTGGGGGATGTGGCCGACCGGATCACCGGCCTGGAACTGGGTGCCGACGACTACGTGGTGAAGCCCTTCAGCCCCAAGGAGCTGGAGGCCCGCATCCGCTGCGTGCTGCGGCGGGTGGACAAGGACAGCGGCGGTGCCGGCATTCCCAACTCCGGCATCATCCAGGTGGCCGACCTGCGCATCGACACCAACAAGCGCCAGGTGTATCGCGGCGACGAGCGCATCCGGCTCACCGGCATGGAATTCAGCCTGCTGGAGCTGCTGGTGGGCCGCAGCGGCGAGCCCTTCAGCCGCGGCGAGATCCTGAAGGAGGTGTGGGGCTACACCCCGGAGCGTCACGTGGACACCCGGGTGGTGGATGTTCATATCTCGCGGCTGCGTTCCAAACTGGAAGACGACCCGGCCAATCCCGAGCTGATCCTCACGGCTCGCGGCACCGGCTACCTGTTCCAGCGCATCGTTGAACCCGTTGCCTCCGAAGCCAACTGACGCCAGCGCCGCCGGCTCCAACGCCCGCCGTTCGCGCCCCAGGGCCATTCGCCGCCTGGTGATCTGGTATCGCCGCAACGCCGCTGTCACCAGCTTGGTGGGCACGGCGGTGGGCACTGCCGGCGCCGCCGGCAGTGCCGCCGGTGCCGCCGCCAACACGGTGCTGCAACCACTGGTGCTCGACCCCCTGCGCCGACTGCAGCAGGGCTCGGGCAGCGCCGACGAGGTGACCATCAACGCTGCCGACCGCCTCTGGGTGGCCGTGGATGGCATGGGTGGCGACCACGCCCCGGGCCCGATCCTGGAGGGCTGCCTGCGGGCCGTGCGGCTGTTGCCGCTGCGCATCCGCTTCGTGGCGGAAACCGCCGTGCTGGATGCCGCGGTGGCCGACCTGGAGCTGGGCGAGGAGCTGAAGGCGGCCCAGGAGGCGGGCCTGATTCAACTGGTGCCGAGCGGGCCCTCCGTGGGCATGGACGAGGAGGCCACGGTGGTGCGCAAGAAGCGCGATGCCAGCATCAACCTGGCCATGGACCTGGTGAAGCGGGGCGAGGCCACCGCCGTGTACTCGGCCGGCAACTCCGGCGCCGTGATGGCCTCGGCCATCTTCCGGCTGGGGCGACTGCCGGGCATCGATCGCCCCGCCATCGGCGCCCTGTTCCCCACGAAGGACCCCGAGCAACAGGTGCTGGTGCTGGATGTGGGCGCCAACATGGACGCCAAGGCGACCTACCTGCACCAGTGGGCCCTGCTGGGCAACATCTACAGCCGGGATGTGCTGCAGGTGCCACGACCGCGCATCGGCCTGCTCAACATCGGCGAGGAGGAGTGCAAGGGCAACGAGCAGGCCCTCAAGACCTACCCGCTGCTGGCGGAGGAACGTCGCTTCCACTTCGCCGGCAACTGTGAAGGCCGCGATGTGCTCTCGGGCGACTTCGACGTGGTGGTGTGCGATGGCTTCACCGGCAACGTGCTGCTCAAGTTCCTGGAGTCGGTGGGCAGCGTGCTGCTGGATGTGCTCAAGGCCGAACTGCCCCGCGGCCGGCGCGGCAAGGTGGGGTCGGCCTTCCTGATGAGCAACCTGCGCCGCATCAAGAAGCGCCTCGAC
Organism: Synechococcaceae bacterium WB8_1B_136; assembly: GCA_010029175.1. Lineage (GTDB taxonomy): Bacteria > Cyanobacteriota > Cyanobacteriia > PCC-6307 > Cyanobiaceae > Vulcanococcus. The sequence goes on from RGNC01000066.1 coordinate 2,649, forward strand.
CACGCCGAGCACGGCGGCGCCCTGCTGCTGGGGGTGGACGGAGTGTGCGTGATCGGTCACGGCAGCAGCAAGTCCCTCTCGGTGGTGAGTGCCCTGCGGCTGGCCCACTCCGCCGCCAGCCATGGCGTGATGGACGACCTGCACAACCTCAGTGCCAGCCCGGAGCAGGCAGCAACCTGTGGTTGACTGAGCCCACCTGTGGGCTGATCCGGTGGTGCTGGGCCAGATGGGCACAAACGGCGTTGCCGTGGCCGGCAGCACGGCCGAGACCAACGGCATGGCCCTCATCGCCTGCGGCAGTGCCCTGCCGGCCATCAGCGTCAGCAACCAACAGCTCAGCGAACGGGTCGACACCAGCGACGAGTGGATTCGCACCCGCACGGGCATCGGGGCACGGCGGGTGGCCGGCCCGGAGGAATCGCTCACCCTGCTGGCCACCCAGGCAGCCCGAGCCGCCCTGGCCCACGCCGGCTGGGGCCCCGAGGATCTCGACCTGATCCTGCTGGCCACCTCCAGTCCCGACGATCTGTTCGGCACCGCCCCCCGCGTTCAGGGCGCCCTGGGGGCAACCAACGCCGTGGCCTTTGACCTCACGGCGGCCTGCAGTGGCTTTCTGTTCGCCCTGATCACCGCCGGCCAATACCTGCGCAGCGGCACCATGCGCCGCGCCCTGGTGATCGGCGCCGACCAACTCAGCCGCTGGGTCGACTGGAACGACCGCACCACCTGCGTGCTGTTCGGCGATGGGGCCGCCGCCGTGGCGGTGGAGGCCTGTCCCGCCGGCGAGAACGGCCTGCTGGCGTTTCGCATGCGCTCCGATGGCTCGCGCCATGGCTGCCTCACCCTGGCCCAGACCGCTGAACAACAGCCGGTGCTCAGCGGGGTGACCGCCCAGCTGGGGGGCTTCAGCCCGATCCGCATGAACGGCCAAGAGGTGTACAAGTTCGCCGTGCGGGAAGTGCCAGCGGTGCTCAACGAGCTGCTGGAGGCCACCGGCACGGCCGCCGCCGATCTCAACTGGCTGCTGCTGCACCAGGCCAACCAGCGCATCCTCGATGCGGTGGCCGATCGCTTCGCCATCCCCCAGGAGCGGGTGCTCAGCAACCTGGCCGACTACGGCAACACCTCAGCCGCCACCATCCCGCTGATGCTGGATGAGGCGGTGAAGGATGGGCGGGTGCGCCCCGGCGACCTGATCGCCAGCAGCGGCTTCGGGGCCGGCCTGAGTTGGGGCGGAGCCCTGCTGCGCTGGGCTGGGCCGCGGGGCTGAAGGGCCCGTCGGCAGCGCCGGTGGGGCTGCGGCCTAATCTCGCGCCAACATTGCAAGGCCAGTGGCCATGGGCATCGCCTGGGTGTTTCCCGGACAGGGTTCGCAGAAGCTGGGCATGGCCAGCGGCGTGCTGGAGCTGCCGGGCGCCCGCGAGCGCTTCGCCGCCACCTCCGAGCTGCTGGGCCGCGACCTGCTGGCCATCTGCGCCGGTGACGCCGACGGCGACCTCAGCGATCTCAACGACACCCGCAACACCCAGCCGGCGCTGTTTGTGATCGAGAGCCTGCTGGTGGATGGCCTCAAGGCCCAGGGCCGCAGCGCCGACCTCGTGGCCGGCCACAGCCTGGGGGAGCTGGTGGCCCTCTATGCCGCTGGGGTGTTCGACGCCAGCACGGGCCTGCAGTTGATGAAGACCCGCAGCGAGCTGATGGCCGCCGCCGGCGGCGGCGCCATGACCGCCGTGATGGGTTTTGATCGCGGCGAGCTGGAGCAGCTGGTGGCCGCCACCGAGGGGGTGGTGATCGCCAACGACAACAGCAGCGCCCAGGTGGTGCTCTCCGGCACGCCGGATGCCGTGGCGGCCGTGAGCGGCCAGCTGACCTGCAAGCGCGCCATCCCCCTGGCGGTGAGCGGCGCCTTCCACTCGCCGTTCATGGCCGGCGCGGCCGAGGCCTTCGCCGAGGCCCTGGAGGCGGTGCCCTTCGCCGATGCCGTGATCCCGGTGCTGAGCAACACCGATCCCAGCCCGGAAACCAGCGGCACCGCCCTCAAGGCGCGCCTGCGCAGCCAGATGACCACAGGCGTGCGCTGGCGCGAAACGATGGAGCGCTTCAGCGCCGATGGCATCGACACCGCCGTGGAGATCGGCCCGGGCAACGTGCTCAGCGGCCTGATCAAGCGCAGCTGTGAGGGCGTCAGCACCGCCCAGATCAGCGGCGCCGCCGATCTGGGCCTGTGACTGACTCCAGCCCCCGCCCGGGCAGCCGGCCTGTGAATGCGGTGAAGCGGGTGCTGCGCCGCCGCCGCAAACCGGCCGAGCCGCCTGCGCTGCTGCGCACGCCGCGGCCCAGCCTCACCTACCGGCTGGTGAGCTACCTGCTGGTGTTCCCGATCTACCGGCTGCTGTTCCGTGGCCGCACCGCCGGCAACGCCAACGTGCCCATGGAGGGCGCCCTGGTGGTGGTGGCGAACCACGGCTCCCACCTCGATCCCCCGCTGCTGGGCCACGCCCTGGGCCGGCCGGTGGCCTTCATGGCCAAGGCGGAGCTGTTCAAGGTGCCGATCCTGGGGCCGATCATCCGCGCCTGTGGCGCCTACCCCGTGGCCCGGGGCGCCAGCGACCGCGAGGCGATCCGCACCGCCACCGACCGCCTGGAGCAGGGTTGGGCCACGGGAGTGTTCATCGACGGCACCCGCCAGGCCGACGGTCGGGTGAACAACCCCCAGCCCGGCGCCGCCCTGCTGGCAGCCCGCGCCGGGGTGCCGCTGCTGCCGGTGGCGATCATCAACAGCCATCGGGCCCTCGGCACCGGTTCACGCAGCGCCAGGCTGGTGCCCGTGCACATCCGCATCGGCACCCCGATCCCACCGCCGGCCACCCGCAAGCGCGCAGAACTCGATGCGGTCACCGCCGCCTGCCAGGCCCAGATCAATGCCCTGTTGGATCAGGGCCCGATCAGCGGCCCCGCATGTCCTCCAGCAGCGGACCGAAGCGCTCTGCCGCCCAGCGCCTGAGATCGCGGCCGGTGACCACCCAGAGGGCGGCGCGGGCCCCATCCCCCCACACCTTGCCACTGGCTTCAGGGAGGCAGTTCCGGCCGCAGGGCACGGCCACGGGAGTGAGCTGAATGCCCCGGCTGCCGGCCACGATGCGGCCCACTAACAGGGCCCTCTGCATGTGATCACTGCTGGTCACCAGCAGCACATGACGCACCTTGGCGCGCTTGAGGTCGTCCACCACCGAGGTGAAATTGCTGAGGGTGTCGGTGGCGCGGTAATCGAGCTGCACCCGGGCCTGATCGAGGCCCTGGCGGCCGAACTGCCAGTGGGCGTATTCGGGGTTGCTGCCGCCACTCACGAGCACCGGCAAGCCATCGCGCTTGGCCAGCTCCCCAGCCACCCGCTCCCGCTCCACATCGCCCCCCAGCACCAGGATCATCTGGGGCGCGGGCGCCGGCGGCAGCCACAGCCCGCGTGACAGCCAGAGCAACAGCGCACCCCCCGCCAGCCACAACCAGCGGCGGCGGCCACCCCGCCGCGGCCGCCGTCTCGCTCGCATCCGCTGCCGCTGCTGAGACGCCGTCATAGGCCGTCGACGGGGCTGGTGGGATAGAGGGGCAACACCGGCTGCCAGGGGCCCGGCTGCCTGGCCGCTGCAGCCCGTTGCCCCAGCTCCAGCAGCTGGGCCACATCGGCCTCCGGCTCCACGACCGCCGGCCGCTGCAGCCCAACCAAACCCGCCGACTGCTTGAACAGCTGCGGTGCCACCCGTTCCGCCATGCCACCCAGCACCGTGGCATCGGCTTGATAGCACCCGGCCACCACCCCCCGCCGCGGCAACTCCTGGGTGAGCCAGAACCGCTCCAGGCAGGCCCCGTTCGGCCCAGGAGCCCCCAGGCGACGGGCCATCAGCAGAAAACTGCTGAACCCATGCAGCGGAATCGCCAGCTGCTGGGCCAGGGTGCGGGCCCACACCACACTGAGACGGGTCCCCGTGAAGCCACCGGGCCCGGTGGCCACCACCAGTCGCCCCAACTGCCTCCAGTGTTCGGCGGGCAGCAACGTCTCCACGCAGGGGATCAGCTCGTTGGAGAGGCGACGCCCCAGGGGAAAGCAGGCCAGCCGCGGCGGTTCGAGCGGCTCCAATTCGGCAGCGGCCCCAGCCCCCTCCTCCGGCAGGCGCTGCAGCCCCACCGCCAGGGTGTCGCTGGAGCTGTGCAGGGCCAGCAGCCAGGGTGCAGGAGCGCTCATCGGGGCAGACTCAATCCCGGGCAAAGGCGCTGCCAGCGCCCGGGATCGGCCTCGAAACTGGCGCAGCCGCGCACATCCCACTCCACACCCACCTGCCCTGCGGGCAGGTCGACCACCTGGACATGGATCCGGGGGGAATCAGGCACAAAGGCTGGCGCATCGCAGAGATGGGGCACCCCATGCTGCCGCTCCACCGCGTGGTAGGCCTGGCAGTCGTCCACCCAGCGGCAGTCCACGCAGATGCACATGCCCGGAGCCGCTGCGGATCGCGCCATTGTGGACCCTGTGACCACCATGGAGCTCTGGCGGCGGTTGCGGCCCGAGGGCTGGCCCGTGCCCCCCGAGGCCTTCCCCAGCGATGCAGCCCTGGTGGGGGGCGCCGTGCGGGACGCCCTGCTGAACCGCCTGGAGGCCCAACCGGATCTGGATCTGGTGGTGGCCGGCGATGCCATCGCCCTCTGCCGGCAGCTGAGCCAGCGCCACGGGGGCTGCGCCGTGGTGCTGGATGCGGAGCGCTCGATCGCCCGATTGGCCGTGCGGGGATGGAGCGTGGACCTGGCCCGCCGGGAGGGACCGAGCCTCGAGGCCGATCTGGGCCGGCGCGACTACACGATCAACGCCATGGCCCTGCCCCTGGCAGCCGACAGCGCGCTGGTGGACCCCACCGGCGGGCTGGAGCACCTGCGGGCCGGCCAGCTGGTGGCGGTGAGCGAGGCCAACCTGCTCGACGATCCCCTGCGGCTGCTGCGAGGGTTGCGGCTCTCGGCCCAGCTGGGATTCGCGCTGGAGCCACAGACGTGGCAGTGGATCCAACGGCACCACGGCGCCATCGGTGCCGTGGCCGGTGAACGGGTGCTGGCCGAACTGGAGAAGCTGGCCGCCGCACCAGACGGCCACAGCGCTCTGGCCCAGGCCCTGGGCTGCGGGCTGCTGCGGTCCTGGAGCGACACCCCATCGCCCCCGCAGGCGCTGCAGGAGCTCACGCCGGAGCGCGCCAGGGCGGCCGGGCTCTCGGAGGCGGAGCAGGAACTGGCGCTTCCCCTGGCACGGATGGCGGCCGTGCTCGACGGGATGGCCTTGGGGCTGCTGCGCAGCAGTCGCCAGTGGCAACAGCGGGTGGACCGCCTGCGCCACTGGCAGCAGCGACTGGACATCAGCGCCGCTGGGGCAGCGGCAGCCGCTGCGGGCCTGCCCGAAGCGGAGCGGCTCGCTTTGCACCGGCAACTGGAAGCGGATCTGCCGGCGCTGCTGATCCGCTGGCCGGCAGGGGCGGCCCAGGCCTGGCTGCAGCGCTGGCGCGATCCCGACGACCCCCTGTTCCACCCCCGCCCGGCCATCGATGGCCACAGCCTGCAGCGGGAACTGGGCCTGAGACCCTCCCGCGAGCTGGGGGTGCTGCTGGAACACCTGGCCCTGGAGCGGGCCTTCGGCCGGCTGCAAAGCCGCAACGAAGCCCTGCGACTGGCGCAGAACTGGATCCAATCCGAAGGCAGCGGTAGCGAAGCGGCACCACGGCGTGATTAACTTCAGCTGCAAAGGCGTTACCAGCGACCTGATTCGCGCCAGTTAGGACACAGCAGCAATCCTCCTCATTCCCCGTAGAGAACTCTTCAGTGAGCACGGACGGGGTTATTGGACTGTGAACGCATCACTGAATCCTTCAACCTCAGTGGCTGAGCCCGACCGGCCAGAACATTTCCCCCTCTCCTCCTGATCCCATGAGCGTTCGTCTGTACGTCGGCAACCTGCCGCAGAGTTTCGATGCCAAGGAGCTCGATGCTCTGTTCAGCTCCGTTGGTGAAGGCATTCGCTTCAAGGCCGTGCAAGACCGCGAAACCGGCGCTGGTCGCGGTTTCGGCTTCGCCAACATCGACGACGAGAGCCTCGCCGATGCCGTGATCGAACAGCTCAACGGCCGGGAGTTCGGCGGCAGCAGCCTTCGCATTGAGCGTTCCGAGCGCCGCGATGATCGCCGTGGCAGCAACGACCGCCGACCCGGTGCCGCCCCCGGCGCCAGCCCCGTGGCCCGCAAGGCGGCCAACAAGGTGGTGCACAGCGACAACGTGGAGGAAGGTGCTCCCGACCCTCGCTGGGCGGGCGAACTGGCCAAGCTCAAGAGCCTGCTGGACAACCAGAAGGCAGCCGTCTGAACGGGGTCGCCTGAGGCTCAGGGCAGCAAGGCTGCCAGGGCGATCACGGCCACGAAGAGACCCAGGAACAGGAAACCCATCTTGGTCATCTTTGCCTCGTGATCGTCCATCCCCTTGCGCACCGACTTCTCCAGGTCGTCGCGGAAGGCCTCAAAGGCCGCGTTCTTCTCCTCGGGGGTGGGATCGTGCTGCATGTCCAGAACGGTGACGGCTGACTGGTGGATTGGGCTGCGGCTGTGCGGGGGTCCGGCGGTCGAGAGGAGCGCTCAGCCGCGGTGGAAGAACCAGTAAGCCCCCCCGGCCAGCACAAGCATCAGCACGATCGGCACGCCGATGGCAGCCATGCCGTTGTGGCTGCGCACCACCCGCGACTCATGGGCCACCACGGCATCGCGGATGCTGATCTGCATCTCCTCCCGCAGGCGGGCCAGCTCCGATTCCAGGGATGCCTCGCTGAACAGCTCCTTGAGCCGCTCAAAGCTGCTCTTGCCGAGGATCAGGCTCTTTTCGGGATGGGTGTAGAGGATGTCCATGAGCTCCTCCCGCTCGATCTGCATCAGCTCCGCAGCGGCTGAGGCCCGGGCGTTGGAGGTGCGGGCGCGACCATCAATCACCTCCACCTCGCCGAACACATGGCCGGGGCCATGGGTGGCATCCACCCCCTCACCGGTTTCGGGGTAGGGCGTGGTGAGCTCCACCCGACCAGAGCGCACCACGTAGATGCTCTCGCTGGGATCGTCCACCTTGTAGACGTACTCACCGGCCTGCAGGCTGACGCGGCGCATCCCAACCAGGATCGAGGTTGTCGGATGTTAATGGGGTGCTCAGCCTAAAATCCGCCCATTCGCCATCCTCCATGGCCGCCACGAGCCCGCAGCGGGGGATCCCTCCGCTGCAGCGCTACCGCCCCTGGCTCATCGGCGCCCTGCTTGGCGGTGCGGCTTTGGTGGGCTGGAGCGTGACCCGCC
>RGNC01000067.1 GCA_010029175.1 Synechococcaceae bacterium WB8_1B_136
CAGACCGGCGGCAAGGCCGATCCCAAGCTCGCCAACCAGATCCTCAACCAGAGGCTGAAGGGCTGAATCTCGCTAGCGTTGATGGATGACGCTGGCCGAGGTTGCCTGCAAGCGCTATGCGCGCTTCACGGTGGAGCAGTTCCATCGGTTGTGTGAGGTCGTGCCCGAGCAGCGTCTTGAGCTGATCGACGGGGAGGCCCTTCAGGTGATTGCCAAAGGCACCCGCCATACGGCGGTGGTGCATCGCCTCATCGCTGTGATTCAGCCGCTGCTGTTGAGGCCGGATGGCAGCGGCTTGCAACTGCGGGTGGAAGCTCCTCTGGATCTGGGTCCTGCCAATGAGCCGGAGCCCGATCTCGCCTTGGTGGCACGCCGCGAGGACGACTACTGGGCCGCCCATCCCACCGCCGCTCAGACGTCACTGGTGATCGAGGTGGCGGACAGCAGCCTGACCTTCGACTGCGAGATCAAGCAGAGGCTCTATGCGGCAGCTGGCATTTCGCACTACTGGGTGATCGATGTGCAGCAGCCCAGGCTGCTGGTGCTGCTGGAGCCCGAGGAAGGGACGCGTGAGCCTGTCCTGCAGGCCCTCAGACCTGCGGTGGAAGCGATGTTGCGCCAGCTCCCGGCCTGAGCCATCGCTCCAGTTCCTGCAGGAGTGCCGCGGTTGGGCCGCGGTTGTTGAGGATTCGATCCGCAAGTGCTCGTTTGCGCTCCAGGGGCCACTGCGCCTCGATCCGTGCCTGGGCGTTCTTGGCGGTGAGACCGTCTCGCTCCATCAGCCGTTGCAGCTGCTGTTGGGGTTCGCAGTCCACCAGCCACACCTCGCTGCAGAGCTCCTCCAGGCCTGCCTCGAACAGCAGCGGGATCACCAACACCACGGTCGGAGCGGTCTGCAGTGCGGCGAGCTCTGCCACGAAGCGCTCGCGCACCAACGGATGCACCAGCAGCTCCAGCCACTGCCGCTCGCGCGGATCGTGAAACACGATCTGCCCCAGGGCCGCGCGATCGATCACCACAGCAGCAGGATCGCTGTCCGCTGCGCGCACCGCCTCGCCGTAGCGATCGAGCACGGTTTTTGCAGAGGCGCTCCCCGGAGCCAGGGCCTCCCGCGCGAACACATCGGCATCGAGCACCGGCAGCCCCTGCTCCGCCAGCCAACGGGCCACTGTGCTCTTGCCGCTGGCGATGCCGCCGGTGAGGCCGATGCGGCGTTGCTGGCCCGACCAGCGCGGGCGGGTGGCCATGGTGCGCGGCAAGGCGGTGCTGTCCGATGCTCGGAGGTGCCGCCACTCTGATGCCGCCCGTCCGTTCATGCCCCATCCCTGGTCAGTCATTGCCGGCGGCGTCACGGCCCCGGCCGGATTTCAAGCCGCCGCCGTCACCGCCGGCCTGAAGGCCTCCGGCAAGCCCGATCTCTCGCTGCTGCTGGCCCCGGAGGGAGCCGTCTGCGCCGGCACCTTCACCACTTCCCTGGTGCGGGCCGCCTGCGTTGATCTCTGCGCCCAGCGCCTGCAGGCCTCCGGCGGTCACGCCCGGGCGGTGCTCACCAACTCCGGCCAGGCCAACGCCTGCACGGGAGAGCGGGGCCTGGCCGACAGCCTCACCGCCACGGCCGAACTGGCCGCTCGCCTGGGGCTGGCCGCCGAGCAGGTGCTGATCTGCTCCACCGGCGTGATCGGCGTGCCGATCCCGATGGACACCCTGCTGGCGGGCCTTGACCCCCTGGTGGCCGCCCTCAGCCCCGAGGGCGGTGCCGCCGCTGCCACCGCCATCCTCACAACTGATCTGGTGGAGAAGCAGATCTCCCTTGAGGCCAGTCTGGGTGGCCGCCGGGTGCGCATCGGCGGCATGGCCAAGGGCTCGGGGATGATCCACCCCAACATGGCCACGATGCTGGGCTATCTCAGCTGCGATGCCGGCGTGCCGGCTGAGCTGTGGCAGGTGATGGTGAAGCGGGCGGTGGATCGCTCCTTCAATGCGATCACGGTGGACGGCGACACCAGCACCAACGACACGTTCCTGGCCTTTGCAGCCGGTGAGCCCTTGAGCCCCGAGCACTTTGAGGCGTTGGAGGCCGGCCTGACGGCGGTGTCGCAGCATCTGGCCAAGGCGATCGCCCGCGACGGCGAAGGGGCAACCTGCCTGATCGAGGCGCAGGTGGAGGGCGCGGCGGATGACGCCGGCGCCCGCGCCATCGCCCGCACCGTGTGCGGCTCATCGCTGGTGAAGTGCGCCGTCCACGGCCGCGACCCCAACTGGGGCCGGATCGTGGCCGCCGCCGGCCGTGCTGGCGTGGCCTTCGATCCCGAGGCCGTGGCCCTCTGGCTGGGAGATCACCAGCTGATGGCCGCCGGCCAGCCCCTGAGCTTCGATCGCCCCGCCGTCAGCGCCTACCTGTGCAGGACGACATGGTGCTGATCCGCCTGCAGGTGGGCGCGGGCCCCGGCCGCGGCACGGCCTGGGGCTGCGACCTCTCGGATCAGTACGTCCGCATTAACGCCGATTACACCACGTAGGGCGGTCGCCAGGCCCGGCAGGATGGGTCCACCACGCCGCGCGACGACGTTCCATGGCCCAGGCCGGCAGTGCCAGTTCCGCCGCTCCTCCCAGCCGCACCCGGCTGTGGGTGGGCCCGCTGGTGGCGGGGTTGTGCTTTGGGGTGGCCTACGCCGTTACCCAGCGGCTGATCAGCCTCAATGTGGGCGAACTGGTGCATTTCGGCCAGAACTTCGATGTGCAGGTGTTTCCCGGCACCAGCCTGGAGAGCCTGCGGTTGCGCTTTGGTGAGGCGGCCGGTGAGGTCCGTGGCGACCTGGAGCTCACCGAGCTGGAGCGCCAGCAGGCCGAAGAGGCCAGCAATCAGCAGGGTCTGCAGCCTGCCCCGGCTGATCCGGCGCTGGAGCCCGCTGACTCCGTCGACCGGCCGCCAGCCCCCGACCTGCCGGTGGAACCGGCCGCTCCAGCCGCACCGGCACCGGCGGCACCACCGGCTCAGCCCGCACCGCCCGTGGCACCGGTTCCCCCGCCCCAGCCCTGATCTGCCACAGTTTGAGCACCCCCAACGGCCTGCCATGAGCGCGCCTCAAACCCTGGTTCAGGCCGCGTTCAATCGCCTCTCCGCCCGCCTTGGCAGTGGCCTGGCCGATGCGGCCGCCGGCCTGGCGGTGATCGCCCAGGACGCCCCCGACACGCTGCGCCGCGAGTGGGAGCTGTTTCGCGAAGAGGTGGAGCAGGAGGCCCAACGGCTGGAGTGCACCGCTCCCGATCAACCGTTTGCCGATCCGCAGCCCAGCCACGCCGATGGCCAGCCCCCAGCGGCTGCGGCTGATCCCCAGGATCAGATCGATCAGCTGCGGGCCCAGGTGGCCCGGGTGGCTCGGCTGCTTGAGGACCAGGGTTGATGCCGAGCCTTCTGGCGGGCCTGCGCGCTGCGCGCCGCTCGCTGCGCATCTGGCGGGCGGTGCTGCAGCTGCTGCTGGGGCTGTGGTGGGATGGCGCCGCCTGGACCTATCCCGGTGGCCCCACCCCCGAGCGGCGCGAGCGCCGGCAGCGGCTGCGGGCCCGCTGGCTCACCGCTGAACTGCTGCGGTTGGGGTCGGCCTTCATCAAGCTCGGCCAGTTGCTTTCGGCCCGGCCGGATGTGCTGCCGGCGGGCTGGGTGGAGGAGCTGGCCCATCTGCAGGACCGGGTTCCGGCCTTCCCCTTCGCCACCGCCCAGGGGCTGCTGGAGCAGGAGCTCGGGGAGCGGGTGGCCGAGATCATCGACATCGAGGAGCAACCCCTCGGCGCCGCCAGCCTGGCCCAGGTGCACCGCGCCTCCCTGCGCAGCGGCCGGCAGGTGGTGTTCAAGATTCAGCGGCCCGGGCTGGAGCGCATCTTCCGGCTGGATCTGGAGGTGATGCAGCAGGTTGCCGCGGTGCTGCAGCGGCACCCGCGCTGGGGCGTTGGCCGCGACTGGGTGTCGATCGCCCAGGAATGCCGGCGGGTGTTGCTGCGGGAGCTGGATTTCCGGCTGGAGGCCGAACATGCCGCCCGCTTCCGCCAGCAGTTCCTCGATGATCCCGGCATCCGCATTCCCGCGGTGGTGTGGGAGCTCACCACCCGGCGGGTGCTCTGCCTCGACTATCTCCCCGGCATCAAGATCACGGATCGCCAGGCGATCCTCGAGGCCGGCATTGATCCGGCCGCCGTGGCCGAGAAGGGTGCCGCCAGTTATCTGCAGCAGCTGGTGCGTTTCGGCTTCTTCCATGCCGATCCCCACCCCGGCAACCTGGCGGTGGCGGCCGATGGCGCCCTGATCTACTACGACTTCGGGATGATGGGCACCATCTCCCAGCGGCTGCGCAGTCGTCTGGGGCGGATGGTGACGGCCGCTGCGGCGCGTGACGCCTCGGCCCTGGTGGGTGAACTGCAGGCCGCCGGCGTGATCGCCCAGCGCATCGACCCCGGCCCGGTGCGGCGGCTGGTGCGGCTGATGCTCACCGAGGCCCTCACGCCACCCTTCTCCGCCAATGTGCTCGAGAAGCTCTCGGGCGATCTCTACGACCTGGTGTATGGCCAGCCCTTCCGCCTGCCGCCGGAGCTGATCTTCGTGATGCGGGCCCTCTCCACCTTCGAGGGGGTGGGCCGCAGCCTCGATCCCGGCTTTAGCCTGGTGGCCATTGCCCGCCCTTACCTCCTACCCCTGATGAGCGCCAGCGGCAACGGGCCCAACGATCTGTTCAACCAGTTGGGCCGCCAGGCGGTGGAAGTGGGCACCCGGGCCCTCGGCCTGCCCCAGCGGCTGGAGGAGAGCCTCTCCCGCATCGAACAGGGCGATCTGCAGGTGCAGATCCGGGCCGGTGAAACCGATCGGCTGCTGCGGCGCCTGGCCCTGAGCCAGCAGAGCGCCGGCCAGGCGGTGTTGCTGGGGGCCCTGGCGGTGGCGGCCGCGCTGCTGGCGGCCAGTGTCCGCCCGGCCCTCACCGCCATTCCGCTGATCGCCGGCGTGCCCGTGGGCCTGAGCTGGCTGAAGCTGCAGGCGCGCTTGCGCCGCGACAGCCTCGGTTGATGGCGGTTGCGGCCGCGAGCCACGGCCTGGATGCCATCCAGGCCGTTTCGTTGCTGGGAGCCTCGATGCAGCTGCTGGTGTACGCCCTTATGCAGCTGGGCCGGCTCTCGGCCCGGAGCCTCAGCTATCAGTTGGCCAACCTGGTGGGGTCGCTGCTGATGACCGTGGTGGCCACTGTGAACCGCGAATACGGCTTCATCTTGATGGAGGCGGTGTGGTGCCTCACCTCCCTCTACGGCTTGCTGCGGCTGTGCCGTGATCGCCGCAGCCGCCGTCGGGCCTAGGCCTTGCCGCGGGGGCCGCGATCTTCGGCGCCGGCATACACCGCCTGGCTGCCGAGTTCATCTTCGATGCGCAGCAGCTGGTTGTACTTGGCCACGCGCTCGGAGCGGCTGAGGGAGCCAGTCTTGATCTGGCCGGCGCGGGTGGCCACCGCCAGGTCGGCGATGGTGGTGTCTTCAGTTTCGCCGCTGCGGTGGCTGATCACGCTGGTGTAGCCGGCGCGGCCCGCCAGGTCGATGGCCTGGAGGGTTTCGGTGAGCGAGCCGATCTGGTTCACCTTGATCAGGATCGAGTTGGCCACCCCCAGGTCGATGCCGCGCTGCAGGCGGCTGGTGTTGGTCACGAACAGGTCGTCGCCCACCAGCTGCACGGTCTTGCCCAGCTTCTCGGTGAGCAGGGCCCAGCCGTCCCAGTCGTCTTCCGCCACGCCATCTTCGATCGACACGATCGGATAGCGGCTCACCAACTTGGCCAGCTCCTCCACCATCTCGGCGCTGCTGTAGCTGCCGCCGCCGAAGGCATAGCGGCCATCGTTGTAAAACTCGGTGCTGGCCACATCCAGGGCCAGGGAGATCTGGTCGCCGGGGCGATAGCCGGCCTTCTCGATCGCCTGCACCAGGATGTCGCCGGCGGCCTCATTGCCCAGATCCGGGGCGAAGCCCCCCTCATCGCCCACGGCGGTGCTCATGCCCCGCTCGTGCAGCAGGCCCTTGAGCACGTGGAACACCTCGGTGCCCATGCGCAGCGCTTCGCGGAAGCTGGTGGCGCCGTGGGGCACCACCATGAATTCCTGGAAATCGAGGCTGTTGGTCGCGTGGGCGCCGCCGTTGATCACGTTCATCAGCGGCACCGGCAGCAGGTTGGCCATCGGCCCCCCCAGATAGCGGTAGAGCGGCAGGCCCACGCCGGCAGCGGCAGCCCGGGCGGTGGCCAGGCTCACGGCCAGGATGGCGTTGGCGCCCAGGGCGCTCTTGTTGTCGCTGCCGTCGAGTTCGATCATCGCGGCATCCACCGTGCCCTGATCCAGGGCACTGAGGCCGCAGAGGGCGGGGGCGATCTTCTCCTCCACGTTGCTCACCGCCTTGAGCACGCCCTTGCCCATGTAGCGCTTCGGGTCGCCGTCGCGCAGTTCGCAGGCCTCGTGGGCGCCGGTGCTGGCACCGCTGGGCACGATCGCCCGGCCGCTGGCGCCGCCCTCCAGCATCACCTCCGCTTCGATCGTGGGGGTGCCGCGGGAGTCGAGCACTTCCCGGGCCACGATGGTGTCGATAACGAGGTCGAGGGTGTCGATCACAGCGGCCTGGTTGCGCAACTTGATTCCTAGCCAGGGATCCTATGGGTCGCCCCTGCCCGCCACTCTGTGACGGTTGGCACCATTGGCGCACACGCTCTGGCTCTGGCCAGAATGCGCCTGGCCGATCCTGCCCTGATGCGCTTGCTCCATACGATGCTGCGGGTCGGAGACCTGGAGCGCTCGCTGGCCTTTTACACCGACGTGCTGGGCATGCGGCTGCTGCGCCGCAAGGACTACCCCGGTGGCCGCTTCACCCTGGCCTTCGTGGGCTACGGCGATGAACGCGACACCAGCGTGCTCGAGCTCACCCACAACTGGGACACCGATCACTACGACATCGGCAGCGGCTACGGCCACATCGCCCTGGGGGTGGATGACATCCAGGCCGTGTGTGAGGGAATTCGCGCCAAGGGGGGCAAGGTGGTGCGGAAGCCCGGGCCGATGAAGAACGGCACCACCGTGATCGCCTTCGTGGAGGATCCCGATGGATACAAGGTGGAGCTGATTGAGCTGGCGTCCCAGTCCCATGCGGTCTGATTTCGATGCGGCCGGAGCTGCGCCGAGCGAGCTCAGGGGCTCCCTCACCACGGATCCAGATCGCTTCAGCGATGCCGCCTGGGATCTGCTGCTGGCCAGCCAGGACCAGGCCCGCCGCTGGCGCCACGGGCAGATGGATGTGGAGCACCTGCTGCAGGTGCTGCTGGGTGATGCGCGTTTCGCCGCCTGGATCGATCCGCTGCCGATCGATGTGAATCGGCTGCTCGACCGGCTCGATGACGTCTGCGCGGAGCAACCCACCACGGCTGGACGGGAGCTGTTCATCGGCGACGCCCTGGAGGATCTGCTGGAGCAGGCGGATCGCCGCCGCCGGGCCTGGGGGTCGCGCCTGCTGGATGTGCCGCATCTGCTGTTGGCCCTGCTGGATGAACCCCGCATCGCCGCCGCTCTGCTGGCGGATGAGGGCCTGAGCGCGGAACCCCCGCCCCAGGCTTCAGGGCCGGTGCCGGCTCAACCTCAACCTCCAGTCCAGCCTCAAGCTCAGCGTCCGCCCGCCCGCCGCGCTCCCATGGCCCCGGCGGCCCCCGGCGCCGACGACTGGATCGATGCCGGTGCCCCGCCGGTGTCGCCGGTGTCGCCGGCGCCCCCGCCAGGCCCCGAGCCGGCCGATGGGGGCCTGCGGCTGGAGCAGGAGCCGGCTGCCCTGGAACTGTTCGGCCGCGATCTCACCGCCGCCGCTCGGGCCGGCGAGCTCGATCCGGTGATCGGTCGCGACACCGAAATTCGCAGGCTGATCCAGGTGCTCTCCCGCCGGGGCAAGAACAACCCCGTGCTGATCGGTGAACCCGGCGTTGGCAAAACCGCCATCGCCGAGCTGCTGGCCCAGCGGATCGTGGCCGGGGAGGTGCCCGATGCCCTCAAGGGCCTGCGCTTGATCGCCCTGGATCTGGGCGCCCTGATCGCCGGAGCCAAGTTCCGCGGCCAGTTTGAGGAACGGCTGCGCAGCGTGCTCAAGGAGGTGCGAGAGGCTGATGCCGAGCCCGGCAATGGCGTGATCCTGTTCATCGACGAGCTGCACACGGTGGTGGGCTCGGAGCGCTCCGGCAGCGATGCCGGCAGCATCCTCAAGCCCGCCCTGGCCCGCGGTGATCTGCGCTGCATCGCCGCCACCACCCCCGAGGAGTTCAGCCGCACCGTGGAGAAGGATCCGGCCCTCAACCGCCGCTTCCAGCAGGTGCTGATCAAGGAGCCCGGCATCGAGGAGAGCACGTTGATCCTGCGGGGCCTCAAG
Organism: Synechococcaceae bacterium WB8_1B_136; assembly: GCA_010029175.1. Taxonomy (GTDB): domain Bacteria; phylum Cyanobacteriota; class Cyanobacteriia; order PCC-6307; family Cyanobiaceae; genus Vulcanococcus. Next base: position 8,419 of record RGNC01000067.1, read on the forward strand.
GAGCGCTACGAGCTGCACCACGGTGTGGCCATCACCGATGGCGCGGTGGTGGCGGCCGCCAGGCTGGCGGATCGCTACATCGCCGATCGCCGCCTGCCCGATTCCGCCATCGATCTGATCGATGAGGCCGCCGCCCAGCTGCGCATGGAGGTGACCTCCAAGCCGCAGGTGGTGGAGGCGGCCGAGGGCGAGCTGCGCCGCGTGGAACTGGCCTTGCTTTCGGCCGAGGCGGCCCCGGAGGCCGAGCGGGTGGCCCTGCAGGAGCAGCGCCGCCGCGCCAGCGCAGCCCTGCAGGCCCTGCAGCAGCGCTGGCAGGGGGAGCGGGAGCAGCTGGCGGAGTTGCGGCAGCTCCTGGCCGACGATGAGGCCCTGCGCCAGGCCATCGCCGAGGCCGAGCGGGATGGTGATCTGGAGGAGGCCGCCCGGCTCCAGTACGACCAGCTGCATGGGGTGCAGCAGCGCCGTGCCCAGCTGGAGGCGGCGCTGCAGGCCGATCAACAGGGAGGCCAGTCGCTGCTGCGGGAACAGGTGGAGGAGGGCGACATCGCCGATGTGGTGGCCCGCTGGACCGGCATCCCCGTGCAGCGGTTGATGGCCGGCGAGCGCCAGAAGCTGCTGGAGCTGGAGGCGCGCCTCGGCGAGCGGGTGATCGGCCAGGCCGAGGCGGTGGCGGCGGTGGCCGCGGCGATCCGCCGGGCCCGGGCCGGCATGAAGGATCCGCGCCGTCCCGTGGGCTCGTTCCTGTTCCTGGGCCCCACCGGTGTGGGCAAGACCGAACTGGCCAAGGCCCTGGCCGCCTCCCTGTTCGACGAGGAGGAGGCCCTGGTGCGGCTCGACATGAGTGAGTTCATGGAGCGCAACGCCGTGGCCAGGCTGCTGGGGGCGCCCCCCGGCTATGTGGGCTACGAGGAGGGCGGCCAGCTCACGGAGGCGGTGCGGCGCCGGCCCTATGCCGTGCTGCTGCTGGATGAGGTGGAGAAGGCCCACCCGGATGTGTTCAACATCCTGCTGCAGGTGCTCGACGACGGGCGTCTCACCGATTCCCAGGGCCGCACGGTCGACTTCCGCCACACCGTGGTGGTGATGACCAGCAACCTGGCCAGCCGCGCCATCCTCGATCGGGCCCGCGCCGGCCGGGGGGATGGCGGCCAGGGCGATGCCGGTGAGTCGGCTGCTGGCGAGGCGGCTGCCCGCGACGCCGAGCTAGCGGAGGCCGTTGATCGGGCCCTGGCCAGCCAGTTCCGGCCGGAGTTTCTCAACCGCATCGATGAGGTGATTCGCTTCAGCCCCCTGCAACCGGTGGATCTGGAGCGGATCGTGCGGCTGCAGCTGGCTGAGCTGGCCGGGCTGCTGCGGGAGCAGGGCCTGGAGCTGCAGGTCGACGCCGCCGTGGCCGCCGATCTGGCGGTGCAGGGCTACGAGCCGGAATACGGCGCCAGGCCGCTGCGGCGGCTGTTGCGGCGGCGCATTGAGAACCCCCTGGCCACCGAGTTGCTCGAGGAGCGCTTCAGCGGGGCCAGCGGCGTGCGGATCAGCCGCGGGGCTGA
>RGNC01000068.1 GCA_010029175.1 Synechococcaceae bacterium WB8_1B_136
TCAGAGGGCCTCTGGGCGGAATCGCACCATCACCCCAAGGGCGGGGGCTGTTCCCCCGAGGGGCAACAGCTCGAGATCCCGGGGGGGCTGCGGCTCGTCCAGCGGCTGCCCATCGCGATGGATCCGGGCCGATTCCACCTGGATCGGCTGGCCCAGGCGCAGCACCTGCTGCGCCAGATCCCGCAACGGGGTGCTCGGCCCAGTCACGCCGGCCTGCGACAGGGAAGCAACCTGCAGGCGATCCAGCAGGGCATCGCCCGGACTGCTGTCGCTTGCGTGGGCCAGATCGCCGCAGGCCCGATTGGCAAAAATCACGCTCAGCGACGCATCCAGCAGTGCCACAAGCCCGGAGTCGCTGCTGGCCAGCGCATGGAAACCACCGGCCAGAAGTTCAGTTTTCTGTTGAATCGCCGTCTGTTGGGTTACATCCGTCAGCGTGCCAACAATGCTGTGGTCGTTGCTTTCCTTGAGAACCGTTGCACTTTCCTGAATCGTGCGTTGCAGTCCATCCCGCGTCTTGATTCTGTAGGTCACGCTCCAGCTGCCCTGATCAATGCTGCGGGCTGCCGCCACGGCGGCGCGGTCGTCGTGGTGAATCGCATTCTCCAGCAATTGTGGCGTGCTGCAGATCTCATCAGCACTCCAGCCGGTGAGCATCTCGATACGACGGCTCACATAGAGCACGCGAGCCATGGTGTGATCGCGTTTCCAGACCACTTGATCGAGGGCGTCAGCCAGGCTTTCAAACTCATGCAGAGAGGCCTCGGCGGCCCGCCTCAGGGCCACCAGCTCTGAAACATCCGTCAGCGTGATGATGGCGCCAAGGCGGCCGCCATTGCGATCGCTGTAGGCCATGATCTGGGCCAGATACGACACGTCTTCGCTGGTGGCCTCCAGGCTGCGGCGGGGATCGCCATTCACCACCGCCAGCAGCGCATCCCGCAGGCCAGGCAGCGGCACCGTTGTTGGCACGCCGATCAGGGGTTGGCCGATGTCACTGTCCACCACCCCAAACACGCGCACCGCCAGGGGGGAGAAGCGGGTGATCCGCAGCTGGCGATCCACGATCACCATGCCCTGGCTCAATGAGCTCTGGATGTTTTCCAGTTCGTTGTTGAGGCGCTCGAGTTCATCGCTGCGGGTGCGCAGTTGCTGGTTCAGGCCGCCCAGTTCCTCATTGGTTGCCTGCAGTTCTTCATTCGAGGCCTCCAGTTCTTCATTGGAGGATTGCAGTTCCTCGGAAGAGGCCTGCAATTCCTCTGAGGAGGCCTCCAGCTCCTCATTCACCTGCTCCAAATCGGCCATGGAGCGCCGCAGGGAATCCTGGCTGGAGAGCAGTTCACGCTCCAGCCGTTCGATTTCGCGGGCAAAGGCGGCATCCCGATCGCTGGCCCCCAGCCCTGAGAGCTGGGCGACGCTTCCCTCTTTCTCCTGCACAAAAGAGAGGATGGTGAGTGAGCGGTCACCGATCTGGAGGGGATCCGCATGCAGGCAGATGGGGGCATCAAGATTGGGTAACAACAAACTGCCACTGCTGGCGGAGGATCGGTCGGCCCGCACCAGCAGGAACAAGGCTCTGGCCTCGGGTTGCAGTTCGTCCCTCAGAAAAGCGCCGGCAGCTGCGGTGAGACGACCCTCGGGAAGTTTGCAATAGGGAGAGACATCGCCGATCACTTCCACAAGGTCATGATTCTCATCAACAACCAGGCATGGAGGGGCGAGGGTGCGAATCAGCGCTTCCAGCAGTTTCACGTGCTGCTCGGGGACGCTCTCGCGTGCTGCGGCCGAGGGATGCGGTGGTTTGTGCTGCAGGGTGCTGGGATGCACCGGTTTGCTGAGTGCGATGCGGGAGCGGGTTCGGCCCTGGCGATTGCGTTCGTAGATGCGATGGGTGGGATTCACCACTGAAAAGCCTGATGTTCGCCCCAGCGACTCTGAAACCCCCAGGAAGAGGAGTCCGCCTGTGTGCAGTGAAAAGCTGAAAAGATCGATCACTCGCTCCTGTAGCGGTGGCGTGAAATAAATCAGGGCGTTGCGGCAGGAAATGATGTCGATATTGGGAAATGGCGGATCCTCGAACACGTTGTGTCGGGCAAAAACGATGCTGCCGCGCAGGTCTTTGTTGATTTCAAAGCTGTCGTTGCGCTGGCTGGCAAAGCGTGCGAAGAGTGTTTCTGGTATGGCTTTGGCTGCGGAGATCGGATACACGCCTCGCCGGCCAATCATCAGGCTCTGTTCGTCCAGATCGGTGGCAAAGATCTTCAGCCGCTGGCTGAGGTTGTTGGGGTGGCCCATGGCTTCGCTCACGGTCATGCCGATGGAGTACGCCTCTTCGCCGGTTGCGCACGCTGGCACCCACACCCGCATCGGTTCTCCGGGCTGTAACTGGGCAATCAAGGATTGGATGTGCCTGCCGAGGGCGGCAAAGGCATCTGGATTGCGGAAAAAGGAGGTAACCGATACCAGCAGATTCTGCAGCAGTGCCTGCGCCTCGCTCACTTCAACGGTGAGCACGGAGAGATAATCTTCAATGGATGGGATGCCCCGGATCGCCATGCGGCGTTGGATCTGGCGGCGCAGGGTTGATTCCTTGTATTGGGAGAAATCAACGCCGGTGCATTGCTTGAGCTGAGCAGCGGCACCACTCAGCAGCAGCGGCGTTGTTTCATCGTCTACCTGGGCTGGCCAATCCTCTGCGGTGCTGAACCATTTGCACAGCTGTGCCCCCAGGGTGGCCGGATCGGCCGCCAGATCCACTCCGCCCAGGGCGATGGCGGCCCGGGGCATGCCATCAAAGCGTGCACTCTCGGGCGACTGCACGAGGGTGAGGCCCCCGGCGGCTCCCACGGCCCTCAGGCCACAGGCCCCATCGGAGCCTGTGCCGGAAAGGATCACCGCAACGCTGCACTCGCCCCATCGACTGGCCAGGGAGTCGAACAGGCGATCGAGGGAGGGGCTGGGGCCGAAGCGCGGCTCCGGGGCTACCAGCCTGAGGGCTTGCTCTTCAAAAATCGCATCACAATTGGGGGGCACCACAACCAGCTGGCCGCCCTGGAGCGTCATCTGATCCGTGGCGCTGATCACGGGCATGCGCGTGCAGCGTTTCAGCAGATCCACCAACTGACTCGGGTGGTCTGGTGAGAGATGTTGTGCCACCACATAGGCCTCGTTCCCGGCCACCGGCAGCTGAGCCAGCAGCTCTTGAATCGCCTCCAGGCCGCCCGCAGAGGCTCCGATGGCCACCACATGCTTGAGTTTGGCCTTGCCTGAATTCATGCTTGCCCCATTGCAGCTTTCAACAGGCGGCGGCATCCACAGGGCCAGCTCATGTCCACCCTGGCTCAGCTTAGCCAGCCCCTCAAGCGGCGGGAACTATCACAGGTGTGCACCGTTGCAAGATATGTGCAAAGGCCTTGAACCAGGCTCGATTGTTGCCTCAAAGTCTCCTAGAACGAGGTTGAGACGGTCTCCACGCCAGTGGTTGATCGGTATTCATGGCTACCTTTGCTGTGCCCCGAATGAATAGCGAAATACCTTCGCATTCAGGTTTCTTTCGCAAGCCGGTCAGGCTGACGATCACCATGCCCCATTCCATCTACGCTGAATTGCAGCGGGTGAGCAGTGAGCAAGGGCGATCCCTCTCGAATCTCGCTTCTTATCTGATCGAGGGGGCGCTGGTTCGTTTCACAGTCAAAGAGTGATGTTGCCGGGCGCTGCTCCGGCCAATGGTACTGGTCGCGCTCCTCCGCAGCAGAATCCTTTTGCCAGGCATCTTCGCCGTCTGGTGGATGTGGATCTTCCAGGCTTTGCCTACGAAGCACCCTTGCCGATTGCCGCTCTTGCTCAGGGGGATGTCTCTGCTGCAGCGGAAGCAGCTGTCTTTCACCGGGCGATTGGCGCCATGCGGGTGGTGGCCCAGGCGGGGCCTGAGCTGGCTGTGGATCTGAACCCCCGCCCGTGGATCTCGCTGGTGTATGTGGTGAGTGGCGAAGTTACCCTGCTGGATGCGGCCGGTTGGCTGCGTTGTTCTGCGGGCGATTGCTTTGTGGTGCCAGGCACCACGCTGCGGTGGCAAAGCACCGGCTTCAGTGTTGTCTGTCTGATGGTGTCTGAGCTGTATTTCACCGGAGCCTGTGAGGCGATCGCGCATCTCTCTGGTTTGGAGTCTGCCTGTGGTTGGCATCTTGATGCCCTGCGCCGCTGTTCTTCCGGCTGCCCGCCGCTCGAAGCCACGTTGATCCTGGCGCTGAACCGAAGTCTGCAGACCATGGCGGCCTGTCTGTCGGATGCGCCAGATGTTCTGGATCATCTGGAGCTGGATCGTCATCTTGGCAAGATCATGGCCCTGCTGGCATTCTCTGTATTTCATCAGCAGCCCACTGCCAGCGAATCGGCTTCTCTTGGCCTCTGCAGTGGCGACGACTTTGAACGTTTGACTGATTACATCAAAGCCAATCTGGATCGCCCCCTCAATCTCACTGTTCTGGAGAATCGCATTCACTATTCCCGCCGCTCCATTCAATATGCCTTTCGCCAGCGACTGGGCTGTACGGCAACGCAGTGGATCCGCGCCCAGCGGCTGGATCTGGCCCATCGGCTGCTCAGCGCTGCCAGCCATGGGCAAACGGTGGCGAGCATTGCTCAGCGCTGCGGCTATCGCTCCATGAGTCTGTTCAGCATCGACTTTCAGCAGCGCTTTCACGTCAGACCGTCGGCGCTTTTGCGTGATGCCAGCGCGCTCCCCTTCCCGGCCGAGGCGGAGGGGCCGGCCGGGCCGGAGCCCTGAGCCGGCCGGCGCGCCCTTCGCCAGGCGCTACCGCCACCCAACCCGCTTCACACTCTGTTATGGTTGTCGAAACAAACCGCAACACCCATGGCTGACTCCTCTTCCCGCTTCGGTTTCGTTCAGTTCGCTGAGACCTGGAACGGCCGTCTGGCCATGCTCGGCTTCGTGATCGGCCTCGGCACCGAGCTGCTCACCGGCCAGGGCATCCTCAGCCAGATCGGTCTGGGCTGATCGCAGCTGGCCGCCGAGCGTTGCGGCCCCGGCTCCACGCCCCAGTTCCACGGCACTTCTGCCGCTTCAACCCATCGGAGGCACCATGACCAATACCCCCGCCAACGACAAGTGGTTCCAGGACAGGGCCAACCAACAGATCCACATGGATCAGCTCAAGCGTGCTGAGCGCTTCAACGGCCGGGCCGCCATGCTGGGCATCGTGATCGGCATTCTCACCGAGGCCATCACCGGCGCAGGCATTGCCCACCAGATCGGCCTCGGCCCCCTGGTGGATGGATATGCGGCCTGCCGCACCCAGTTCCTGCCGTTCTGCTTCTGAAACGCACGGCCCCAGGGCCCGCCATCAACCCCCGAGCACCGCTCGGGGGTTTTTTGTTGCCGATCTGCCGGCCAGGCGCGCGCAACCTGTTGGCAGTGCTGTGTCGTCCTGCGCACAATCGAAGCACCAGACTCTCTGCCATGGCCACTCCGTTCCGCCTGAAGGCCCTGCTGACAGCTGCCTGCCTCGGCGTGCTCAGCATCGCCCCGGCGGCCCTCGCCTGTTCCCGCGTCACATGGGTTGGGCCCGACCAGCAGGTGATCACTGGCCGCTCGATGGACTGGCCCTATGGCTTCAACTCCCACTTCTATGTGATTCCCAGGGGTGAACGGATCGATGGCGCCGGGGGGTTGAATTCCCTGAGCTGGACCAGCCGCTTTGGCTCGGTGGTGTTGAGTGGCAGCACCGAGCCCGGCGGCCCGATCGACGCTGTGTTCGACGGCGTGAACGAACGCGGGCTGGCGGCGAATCTGCTTTATCTGGCCGAGAATGATTTCGGCCTGGCCGGGGCTGGCAGTGGCCGTCCCCGGCTCTCCTTTGCGGCCTGGACGCTCTATCTGCTCAGCGAGTACGCCACGGTGAAGGAGCTGGTGGCTGCTGTGAAGGCCGACAGAATCCAGATCGTGCCAGTGCCCTTTGGTCCTGGGGGCAAGGCCAAGGCCACGGTTCACATGGCTGTCTCGGATGCCAGTGGTGATTCGGCGGTGATCGAATATCTCAAGGGCAAGCCGGTGATTCATCATGGGCCCGAATACCAGGTGATGACCAACAGCCCGATCTACAGCGAACAGCTCAAGCTCAATGCGTTCTGGGCCACCAAAGATCGCAATCAGGAGCTGCCTGGATCGATTCAGTCGCCGGATCGCTTCGTGCGTGGCTCCTACTACGTGCAACAGCTCCCCTCCACCCGTGATGGCCGTCAGGCGCTGGCGGGGGTGATGAGTGTGATGCGGAATATCTCAGTGCCATGGGGTACGCCTGATCCGGAACATCCCAATATCTCGCCTACCTGGTGGCGCAGCTTGATTGATCAAAAAAATCAGGTGTATTACTTCGATTCAGCGCTATCGCCCCAGATGGTGTGGCTGAATCTGCGTCAGCTTGATTTCAAGCCTGGCAGTGGTGTGCGCGCTGTGAAGATCGAGGGTAACGACACGCTGCAGGGCAATGCCATGGCCCAGCTCCAGCCTGCCAGCAGCATTCGTTTCCTGGCGCCGAAGTGAGGCAGCCTGGGTGGAGTCATCCAGGCTGGCCATGAACCGCACCCTCAAGGGGATCGCCTACGTGAGTGGGTGGGTGATGCTGTGGGGCACAGCCGCATCGCTGGCGGATCTGCTGTTGCTCGAGCGCGGCGCCTATGCCGCCGGCACCGTGGGGCAGGCGATCACCTTCGCTTCCTACGGCGTTGCGGCGGTGGTGCTGGCGGTGCGCCTCTCAGGGCGTTTCCTCGATCCCCAATGAGCGCCATGTCGATCGTGATCCTCGATGGGGTCACCGCCAACCCGGGTGATCTCAGCTGGCATGCGATCGAGGCCCTCGGCCCGTGCAGGGTGTTTGAGCGCACGGCCGTTGGCGAGGTGGTGTCTCGCGCGGCGGATGCGGAGATCCTGCTCACCAACAAGACCCCACTCTCCGCCCAGACCCTCGCTGCCCTGCCGAAGCTGAAGCTGATCAGCGTGCTGGCCACCGGGGTGAACGTGGTCGACCTGGCGGCCGCCAGGGCGCGCGGCATCACGGTGTGCAACGTGCCGGCCTACAGCACCGCCGGGGTGGCCCAGGCCGTGTTCGCCCTGCTGCTGGAGCTCACCAACCGCACCGGGCACCACGACCGCAGCGTGCACGGGGGCAACTGGAGCGTCTGCCCCGACTTCTGCTACTGGGACGGCGAGCTGGTGGAACTGGATGGCCTCAACCTGGGCATCGTGGGGTACGGGGCGATCGGCGCAGCGGTGGCCCGTGTGGGTCGGGCGTTCGGCATGCGCATCCTGGCCAACCGGCGCCAGGCCAGCGGCGCCATCGCGGAGGGCGGCGACTTCGTCGACCTGGATCGCCTGTTTGCCGAGAGCGATGTGGTGAGCCTGCACTGCCCGCTCACCCCCGACACCGAGGCGCTGGTGAATGCCCGCCGGCTGGCCCAGATGAAGCCCTCGGCCTACCTGATCAACACCGCCCGGGGTGCTCTGGTGCAGGAAGCGGATCTGGCGGATGCCCTTAATGCCGGCCGCATCGCCGGTGCCGGCCTCGACGTGCTCTCGCAGGAACCCCCACCCCCGGATCATCCCCTGCTCACGGCGAGGAATTGCGTGATCACTCCCCACATCGCCTGGGCCACCCGCGCCGCCCGCCGCCGGCTGATCTCCATCTCGGCCGCCAATATCGCCGCCTTCCTGGCCGGCCGGCCGCAACACGTGGTGAGCTGATGGACGAGCGGCAAGCCTTGCTCACCCTGCTGCGGCAGGAGCCCCGCGGTGCGGCCAACCGGCAGGGCGGCCAGGTGCGGCAACTGATCGGTGCCCTGGAGCGGGCGATGCCGGCCGATCTGGCGGCGCCAGGGGCCCTGGAGCGGCTGGAGGGGGTGTGGGAACTGCGCTGGAGCAGCAGCAGCCAGCCCTATCTGGCGGTGGCGCCCTGGCTGGAGAACCTGCAGCTGCTGGCGCCCTCCCGGGGGCGGGGCATGAATCTGCTGCGGTTGGCGGGCCCCCTGGCTCCCCTGGCCAGCATCGCCGTGGAGGCCTCCATCGCCGTGGACGACAGCGCACCGCGGCAGCGGGTGCAGGTGCGCTTTCAGCGGGGCGGCTGGCTGGGGCCATCGCTGCCCATGGCCCGGCTGCAGGCGCTGCGAACGGTGCGGCAGTCGTTCCCCGCCTGGCTCGACATCACCGTGCTCGACGACGAGCTGCGGGTGTGCCGCGGCAACGCCGGCACCCTGTTCGCCCTGCTGCGCCGGCCTGACCTGAACCTGCAGGAGCTGCTGCTGCCTTAGCCCTCAGGCGCCTGTGGCGGTTCAGGGCAGATCAGATCGGCGGCCTTGCGGGCATCGCTGAGCACCTGCAGCAGCACCCGCGGCGATTCGCGCAGCAGCTCCACCCAATGGCTGAGGTAGGCGGCGTGATTGGCCATGGCACTGCCGATCTCCAAGCGATCGCCGAGCAGCACCGCCCCCAGTTCGGCCACCAGCTCCTCGCGGGCATAGGCCCGGCCGCCATCGCCCTCGGCCCCCATGCCACCGGAGAGATCACGGGCCAACCGGGAGCTGTGGCCTGAAGAATGAATCGCTTCATGGGCCCAGGTGCCGTAGAGGGCTGCGGCCGAATGGAAGGCATCCCGGTCGGGCAGCTGGATGCGATCGGGCCCCGGCAGATAACAGGCCCGATCGCCCCCGAACTGCACCGGCACCGGCCAGCCGCTCAGCACCGCTTCCGCCGCCGCCAGCCGCTCCGCACCTGGCCGCCGGTTCACGCTCTCGGCCTGCCGTCGCCGCTGGATCAGGCCCTCGAGGGCGTCGCCCTGCAGATCAGCGGCATTGAAGAGGGCGATCGGCCGGTAGCTCACCCAGCTGGGCTTCTCGGCGGTGGTCGGCGGCTTTGCACCGGCGGGCTCGAGCGGGGCCGGGTCCAGCAGCTGGCCCTCGCCCTGCTGATGCCGCTGGGGCCGCAGCACGTGCACCGCCTTGCTGCCCTTGCGGGGAAAGATCCCCAGGGCCTTGGCTTCGGCAAAGCCGCACCAGTAGGGCAGGCTTGAGCCCCGCAGGTGCATGCCGAGGGTGAGCAGCACCGGGTTGGAGCCGCGGTAGCGGCGGCCGGAGAGCGGTGGTGCCGGCCTCCAGCAGGGCGATCAGCTCTGCCACCAGCTTCGTTTCCGGGGCAACTCTGGGGCCCGCCTCGGCCTTGGCTGATCGGGGGGAGCGGGATGGGGAGGCAACAGCCACGGGGGGAGAGCGCAGGACTGCGGGTGCCAGATCGGCCTGCATCCAGGACCGGCCGCGGCGCCCACAGCTCTCAATGCCCAGGCTGTTTCGCCTCAGGCTGTGCCTGTGCCCTGCAGCTGCCAGATGGTGTAGTGAAACTGCTGTTCCACCCCTGCAGGTGTGGTGTGGCTGATGTGTTCCTGGTGCCGCAGATGCAGGGGTTTGATGAACACCTGCTGCAGGGATTCAGCACTGTGGCGCATCACCGGCAGGCCGCTGCATTGCTCCGGACCGTTGTCCGCAAACGTGGCCAGGATCAGGAAGCCGCCGGGCCTGAGCGACCGATGCACCTGCTCGACGTAGCGCTGGCGATCAGCGGCATCCACCAGGAAATGAAACACAGCCCGGTCGTGCCAGATGTCGTAGGCCTGCCTGGGCAGACCAACGCTGCGGATATCCGCTGCTATCCAGGTCACCTCTGAGGCCTGGGCCGCCAGCCGTAGCCGAGCCGTTGCCAGGGCCGTTTCCGAGAGGTCCAGAACGGTGAGCTGCGTGAAGCCAAGGCTGAGCAGGGCATCCACCAGCAGCGACGTTCCGCCGCCCACATCAATGATCGAGGCCTGGGGGCTGGGGGCCAGGTCTTGGATCAGCCGCAGTGAGGGTTCTGGGTGCTGCTGGTGCCAGCTGAGCTGATCGGCGGCCCGGCTGCCGTACA
>RGNC01000069.1 GCA_010029175.1 Synechococcaceae bacterium WB8_1B_136
GACAACCGTCGGGGCCAGGAGCGCGATTCCGAGTGGCAGGAGCGCGTGGTTCAGATCCGCCGGGTCTCCAAGACCGTGAAGGGCGGCAAGAAGATGAGCTTCCGGGCCATCGTTGTCGTCGGCAACGAAAAGGGCCAGGTGGGCGTGGGCGTCGGCAAGGCCGGCGATGTGATCGGCGCCGTTCGCAAGGGCGTGGCTGATGGCAAGAAGCACCTGGTGAAGGTGCCGCTCACCCGCCACTCCTCCATCCCCACCCAGGGCAACGGCCGTGACGGCGCCGCCAGCGTGCTGATCCGTCCCGCCGCCCCCGGTACCGGTGTGATCGCGGGTGGCTCGATCCGCACGGTGCTTGAGCTCGCCGGCATCAAAAACGTGCTGGCCAAGCGGCTCGGCTCCAAGACCCCCCTCAACAACGCCCGTGCCGCCATGGATGCCCTGGCCGGCCTGCGCACCCACAAGGAGACCGCCAAGGAGCGGGGCATCTCCCTCGAGCAGATCTACTCCTGAGGCCCGCCATGACGTCGCTCAATCTCCAGTCCCTCAAGCCCCAGACCGGGGCCCGTCGCCGCAAGCTCCGCAAGGGCCGCGGCATCGCCGCCGGCCAGGGCGCCAGCTGTGGCTTCGGCATGCGGGGTCAGAAGTCCCGCTCGGGTCGTCCGACCCGTCCGGGCTTTGAAGGGGGCCAGATGCCTCTCTACCGCCGGGTGCCCAAGCTCAAGCACTTCACCCTGATCAACCCCAAGAACTACACCGTTCTGAATGTGGGCAAGCTCGCCGACCTCAAGGCCGGCAGCACCGTCAACATCGACACCCTGGTGAAGGATGGTCTGGTCACCAGCCCCAAGCACCCCCTCAAGGTGCTCGGCAACGGTGAACTGAGCGTGAAGCTCACGGTGCAGGCCGCCGCTTTCACCGCCAGCGCCCGCGCCAAGATCGAAGCCGCAGGCGGCACCTGCGAAGAGATCTGAGCCTCGGCTTGATCTCCCCACCAAGCGACCCATTAGGGTCAGAACCGTCTGCGTGAGCCTCCAGCTCAGCAGGCGGTTTTTGTTTGCCTGCCCGCCATGCTCGTCAGCCGGGGTCGCAACCCCAGTGCCGGAGAAATCGTCAGCCAGCTGATCCAGGCCAAGGATCTGCGCAATCGGGTGCTGATCACCATCGGCCTGCTGCTGCTGGTGCGGCTCGGGATCTACATCCCCGTGCCGGGGATCGATCGGGAGGCCTTCCAGGGTTTCCTGGCCCGGGGCGGTCAGCTGATCGGCTTCCTCGACATCTTCACCGGCGGCGGCATCTCCACCCTCGGGGTGTTCGGCTTGGGCATCCTGCCCTTCATCAACGCCTCGATCATCCTGCAGCTGCTCACCTCTGCCCTGCCGCAGCTGGAGGATCTGCAGAAGAACGAGGGTGAGGCCGGCCGCCGCAAGATTGCCCAGTACACCCGCTATGTGGCCCTGGGCTGGGGCATCCTCCAGAGCGTGGTGTTCGCCCTGATCCTGCGGCCCTATGCCACCGCCGGCACCCCCGATCTGGTGTTCGTGATCCAGACCGCCGTGGCCCTGGTGACCGGTTCGATGGTGGTGATGTGGATCAGCGAGGTGATCACCGAGCGGGGCATCGGCCAGGGCGCCTCCCTGGTGATCTACCTGAACATCGTGGCCACCCTGCCCCGGGCGCTCGGCTCCACGATCGAACTGGCCCAGAGCGGTGATCGCAGCACCGTGGGCGGCATCGTGCTGCTGGTGCTGGTGTTCCTGCTCACGATCGTCGGCATCGTGTGCGTGGAGGAGGGCAACCGCCGCATCCCGATCGTGAGCGCCAAGCGCCAGGTGGGGGGCGTCAGCCTGTCGTCGCGCCAGAGCTACCTGCCGCTCAAGCTCAATGCCGGTGGCGTGATGCCGATCATCTTCGCCTCGGCGGTGGTGTTTCTGCCCCTCACCATCGCCAACATGACCAAATCCACCTGGTTGATTCAGGTGGCCGCCTACCTCAGCCCCAACAGCGGCACCCCCTGGGTGTATGCCCTGCTGTTCTTCACCCTGATCATCGGCTTCTCCTTCTTCTACGCCTCGCTCACGGTGAACCCGGTCGACGTGGCCACCAACCTCAAGCGCTCGGGTGTGGCCATTCCCGGCGTGCGGCCGGGCTCTGCCACCGCTACCTACCTGGGCAACGTGCAGAACCGGCTCACCCTGTTGGGGGCCCTGTTCCTCGGCGCCGTGGCGATCATCCCCTCGGCGGTGGAATCCGCCACCCAGGTGAAGACCTTCCAGGGCCTGGGGGCCACCAGCCTGCTGATCCTGGTGGGCGTCGCCATCCAGACCGCCAAGCAGCTGCAGACCGCTGTGATCTCCCAGCGATACGAGGGCATGGTGCGGCAGTGATGCCGGCCTGATTCCGCAGCTCCATCCCCTCCTCCCGCCTTCCCTTCTGTCCCACGTCGCTCCCGCTGCCATGAAGCAACGCCTTCTCTTCCTCGGTCCCCCCGGTGCCGGCAAGGGCACCCAGGCCCAGCGCCTGGCGGAGCAGCAGGGCCTGCTGCACCTCTCCACCGGCGATCTGTTGCGGGCGGAGGTGGCTGCCGGCACCCCCCTGGGCCAGGAAGCCGAGGCGGTGATGGCCCGCGGTGAGCTGGTGAGCGATGCCCTGGTGCTGGCCATCGTGCGCAGCCGCCTCGAGCAGCAGGCTGCCGCCGGCGGCGGTGGTTGGCTGCTGGATGGCTTCCCCCGCAACGTGACCCAGGCCGATGCCCTGGCCCATCTCCTCGATGAGTTGGGCCAGCAGATCGAGCAGGTGGTGTTGATGGAGCTCGACGACGCCGTGCTGATCGAACGGCTCCTGGCCCGTGGTCGCGCCGATGACAACGAGCAGGTGATCCGCCATCGCCTGGAGGTGTATCGCCAGCAGACCGCTCCGCTGATCGCCTACTACCAGGACCGTGGCCTGCTGGCCCCGGTGGAGGCCTCCGGCACGGTGGAGGCCATTGGCCAGCGGATCCTCACCTTGCTCGGTTGACCCGTGTGGTAAGTTCGTCGTTTGGAAATTTGGAGAGACCGCTCCCATGAAGGTGCGTGCCTCGGTCAAGAAAATGTGCGACAAGTGCCGGGTGATTCGTCGCCACGGCCGGGCGGCTGAGCCTTGCCCACGGCCCACAGCGGGCCACCTCCCAACTCTGCCCAGCCCCGTCTGGGCTCCCCTGCTCAACCGAACCTTTTTCTCTGTGGCACGGATTGCCGGCGTCGATATTCCTCGCGACAAGAGGATCGAGATCGCTCTGACCTATGTGTACGGGATCGGCCTGACCACGGCCAAGAAGATCCTCTCCAAGACCGGTGTCAACCCTGACACCCGGGTCAAGGACCTGGATGATGCCGATGTGCAGAAGCTGCGCGGCGCCGCCGAGAGCTACACGCTCGAGGGCGATCTGCGCCGTCAGGAGGGCATGGCCCTCAAGCGCCTGCAGGACATCGGCTGTGTCCGCGGTCGTCGCCACCGCGCCGGCCTGCCCGTGCGCGGCCAGCGCACCCGCACCAACGCCCGCACCCGTCGCGGCGCCCGCAAGACCGTGGCCGGCAAGAAGAAGTAAGGCGGGTTCCCCGCGCTTCTCAGCCCCTCTGTCCAGCCTGCTTCGGCACCGCCCTGCCGACTGGATCTCTTTCAAGGCCTTCCCGGCTTTCCAGAGAACCGGCGTCACCAGGGCGCATCAGTTTCCGTTCCCCGATCACCTCCCTGCACCAGCAGGGCCTTCCCCATGGCCAAGCCTGCCAAGAAATCCGGCGCCAAGAAAACGAAGCGCAATGTGCCCAACGGAGTGGCACACATCCAGAGCACCTTCAACAACACGATCGTGTCGATCACCGACACGACCGGTGAGGTGATCTCCTGGAGCTCCGCTGGCGCCAGCGGTTTCAAGGGGGCCCGCAAGGGCACGCCCTTCGCTGCTCAGACCGCGGCTGAGGCTGCCGCCCGCCGTGCCCTGGAGCAGGGCATGCGCCAGATCGAGGTGTTGGTGCGTGGCCCCGGCTCCGGCCGTGAAACCGCCATCCGCGCCCTCCAGGTGGCCGGTCTGGAAATCACCTTGATCCGCGACGTCACCCCCCTGCCCCACAACGGCTGCCGTCGTTCCAAGCGTCGCCGGGTCTGATCCGAGGCCTTGCTTAGCCCCAGGGGCTACTCCATCCCTTCTGAGCTTCAGACCGTGCTGCAGTACCAGATCGATCGGGTTGAACACCAGGTCGCCGACGACCGCTCCCAAACCGGAGTGTTCGTCATTGGCCCCCTTGAGCGGGGTCAAGCCATCACCCTTGGCAACTCCCTGCGCCGCGTGCTGATGGGTGCCCTCGAGGGCAGCGCCATCACCGCCGTGCGCATCGCCGGTGTGAACCACGAATACGCCACGGTTCCCGGCGTTCGCGAAGACGTGCTCGACATCCTGCTCAACTGCAAGGAAGTGAGCGTGAGCAGCCGCAGCCGCGAGCTGGAGATCGGCCGGCTGGTGGTCAATGGTCCCGCCACGGTGACCGCCTCCGATCTCCAGTTCTCCTCCCAAGTGCAGGTGATCGACGGCGATCGCCCCATCGCCACCGTTGCCGATGGTCACAGTCTGGAGCTGGAGGTCCACGTGGAGCGTGGCGTGGGCTATAGGCCCGTGGATCGCCACGCCGAAGACGCCAGCTCCATTGATCTGCTGCAGATCGACGCCGTGTTCATGCCTGTGCGCCGGGTGAACTACAGCGTGGATGAAACGGCCGTGGGTGAAGGCGGCTCCATCCGCGAGCGCCTGCGCCTCGAGATCCAGACCGACGGCTCCGTCACCCCCGACGACGCTATGGCCCAGGCGGCCAACCAGCTGATCGCCCTGTTCCAGCCGCTGGCCAGCCTCACCATGGTGGATGAGCCGGGCCTGGAGCCCGAGCCCTCCGCGGAGGCCCAGATCCCCCTGGAGGAGCTCAACCTCTCGGTGCGCGCCTACAACTGCCTCAAGCGGGCCCAGGTCAATTCCGTGTCCGACCTGATGGGCTTCAGCTACGAAGATCTGCTGGAGATCAAGAACTTCGGCTCCAAGTCTGCCGATGAGGTGATCGAGGCCCTCGAGCGCATCGGTATCTCCCTGCCCCAGAGCCGCACCAGCGCCTGATCCAGGCCGATCCTGCGAGCGATTCATCCCTGCTTCCCTCCCCTGAACCGTCATGCGCCACCAGTGCCGAGTCCCCCAGTTGGGACGCCCCGCCGACCAACGCAAAGCCATGCTGCGGGCCCTCACCACGCAGCTGATCCGCGAAGGTCGCCTCACCACCACCAAGGCCCGCGCCAAGGCCCTCCGCGATGAGGCCGAGCGGATGATCTCCCTCGCCAAGGACGGCAGCCTGGCCGCCCGTCGCCGCGCCATCGGCTACATCTACGACAAGCAGCTGGTGCACGCCCTGTTCGACAAGGCCCAGGAGCGCTACGGCGATCGCAACGGTGGTTACACCCGCATCATTCGCACCGTGCCCCGCCGGGGCGACAACGCCGAGATGGCGATCATCGAGCTGGTCTGAGCTCGCACGCTGCCCCCCGGGCGGTCCCCCTGTGTCGCCGTGGTGGGTGCCCGTCCGCCGCGGCTTTTTTCATGGTTGAGATCGTGCCCCGCCGCCTGGCCCTGGTGCTGCAGTACGACGGGTCCGCCTACTGCGGCTGGCAGCGCCAGCCCCGCGATCCCAGTGTCCAGGAAACCCTGGAGGCGGCCATCGCCCGGTTGGATCCCCACCGCCCGGCCACCGCTGTGGCCGCTGGCCGCACCGACAGCGGCGTGCATGCCGCCGGCCAGGTGGTGCATTTCGATGCCGCCGGGCCGATCCCAGCCCACCGCTGGCCGGCGGCCCTGAACGGCCGCTTGCCGGCCAGCATCCGGGTGCGTGCTGCCGCCGAGGTGGCGCCCGATTGGCATGCCTGCTTCAGCGCCAGCTATCGCCGCTACCGCTACACCCTGTTCAACGCCCGCAGCCCCAATCTCTTCCTCGCCCCCTGGAGCTGGCACCGCTATCAGTGCCGCCTCGACGATGGCGCCATGGCCGAGGCCCTGCGGGGACTGCTGGGGGAGCACGATTTCGCGGCCTTCGAGCGGGCGGGCAGCAGCCGCTCCCACTCGCGCACCACGGTGCAGGAGGTGAGCCTGGTGCGCCGCGGTGATCTGCTGGAGGTGGAGATTCAGGCCACCGGCTTTCTCTACGGCATGGTGCGGCTGCTGATGGGCCAGCTGGTGGCCGTGGGCGAGGGGCGCCTCAGCGGTGCGGGGTTCGAGCGCCGCTGGCGCGATGGCGCCCGTCATGAGGTGAAGGAGGCGGCCCCGCCCCAGGGGCTGTGCCTGCTGCGGGTGGGCTATCCCTCGGAGGTGTTCCCCAGGTGTGCCTGGTATGATTGTCAACCGCGGTATTTGCTGGAGTGCTCCGATGCTCCACCCGCTGGTCCCGGTCAACCGCAACGCCCCGAGCCGCCGGCTCTCGGGCTCCCCGGTTGAACCCGACCTGAGGTGGACCCTGAGCGCCCTGCCGGTGGCAACACCTGCAACCAGTGCCCAAGACCTGCCCCCGTCAGGGGTCTTGTCTGCTTTGGCGACCCCTGGCCTCCGCCCTCCGCGCCGCCCCTCTGGGTGGTGTCGGTCGACGGGTTAGGGTCGCTTTACGAGCCCCCGACACCCGAGCCTTCGGGTGCCCTGCCGTTCCCTGTCCAGCCCCATCGCCGCAGCACCCTGCCCGATGGCGCGCTACCCGATCCGGCCCGCCGGTGCGATGAACAAGACTCTCGTTCCCCCTCAGGATTCCTCCACACGCCAGTGGTATCTGGTCGACGCGGAGAACCAGACCCTCGGCCGCCTCGCCAGCGAGGTGGCTTCGGTGCTGCGGGGCAAGAACAACCCCAATTTCGCCCCCCACATTGATGCCGGCGACTTCGTCGTTGTGATCAATGCCGACAAGGTGAAGGTGAGCGGCAACAAGTTCACCGAGAAGGTGTACCGCCGCCACTCCGGCCGCCCCGGAGGCATGAAAACCGAGAGCTTTGCCGCTCTGCAGGCCCGCCTGCCGGAGCGCATCATCGAGAAGGCCGTCAAGGGCATGCTCCCCCACAACGCCCTCGGTCGCCAGCTCTTCCGCAAGCTGAAGGTCTACAAGGGTGCTGAGCATCCCCACGCCGCCCAGCAGCCCAAGGCCCTCGCGCTCGATCCCGCCGCTTCCGCCCAATGAGCACCACCAAAGTCGTCTACTGGGGAACCGGCCGTCGCAAGACCGCCGTGGCCCGTGTCCGCGTTGTTCCCGGCACCGGTGCCGTGACCATCAACGGTCGCCCCGGCGATAACTACCTCAACTACAACCCCGTCTACCTGGCGGCGGTGAAGGCCCCCCTGCAGACCCTCGGTCTGGCGGGTGAGTACGACCTGCTGGTGAACGTGCGCGGCGGTGGCCTCACCGGCCAGGCGGATGCCATCAAGCAGGGCGCTGCCCGGGCCCTGTGCGACCTGTCGCCCGACAACCGCAAGCCGCTCAAGACCGAGGGCCACCTCAGCCGCGACCCCCGTGCCAAGGAGCGTCGCAAGTACGGCCTGAAGAAAGCCCGCAAGGCTCCTCAGTTCTCCAAGCGCTGATCCTTCTTTTCCGTATTCAGCCCCTACCTGCCATGCCGAAGGCCGACCTTCATCCCACCTGGTATCCCGATGCCAAGGTGATCTGCAACGGAGAGGTGGTGATGACCACCGGCTCCACCAGCCCCGAGCTCCACGTGGATGTGTGGAGTGGCAACCACCCCTTCTACACCGGCACCCAGAAGATCCTCGACACCGAGGGTCGCGTTGACCGCTTCATGCGCAAGTACGGCATGGGCAGCGCCTCTGGCGACGCCAAGGCCGAGGCCAAGAAGGAGCCCAAGGCCGAGGCCGCTGCAGCTGAAGCCTGATCGCGGTTCCCTGATCACGCCTCAGCGTTGGACCCCTGCTCCAACCCATGGCCGGATGCTCCAGGGCATCCGGCTTTTTGTTGCCCGCCCCTGTTGCCATGGATGCCTCCTTCCTGCGTGAACGGCTGGAGACGGCCTGCCGCACCTTCGACACCCTGGAGCGCCAGCTGGCCGACCCCGATGTGGCCGCCAATCCCGCGCAGTTGGAGCCGATCGCCCGGGAACGTGCGCGGCTTGAGCCCCTGGTGTTGGGCCATCACCAGCTGCAGAGCCTGCAGCGGCAGGAGCTGGAGGCCCGCGAGCTGCTCAAGGAGCACCGTGGCGATCCCGAGATGGGTGCCCTCGCCCAGGAGGAGCTGTCGCTGCTGGCGGAGCGCATCGCCGCCCTGGAGCAGCAGCTCACCTTGGCCCTGCTGCCCCGCGACCCCCGCGATGAGCGCAGCGTGATGCTGGAGATCCGTGCCGGGGCCGGCGGCGATGAAGCCGCCATCTGGGCTGGGGATCTGGCGCGCATGTATGAGCGCTATGCCCAGAGCGTGGGCTGGCGGGTGGATCCGGTGAGCGCCTCCCAGGCGGAGCTGGGCGGCTACAAGGAACTGATCCTGGCCATCAAGGGCGAAGGGGTGTACAGCCAGCTCAAGTTCGAGGCGGGGGTGCACCGGGTGCAGCGGGTGCCGGCCACCGAATCCCAGGGCCGGGTGCACACCTCCACCGCCACCGTGGCGGTGATGCCGGAGGCGGATCCGGTCGAGGTGCAGATCGATCCCACCGAGATCGAGATCAGCACGGCCCGCTCCGGCGGCGCCGGTGGCCAGAACGTGAACAAGGTGGAAACGGCGGTGGATCTCCTGCACAAACCCACCGGCATCCGGGTGTTCTGCACCCAGGAGCGCTCCCAGCTGCAGAACCGCGAGCGGGCCCTGGAAATCCTGCGGGCCAAGCTCTACGAGCGCCAGCTGGCGGAGGCCAATGCCCAGGAGCGCTCAGCCCGCCTGGCCCAGGTGGGCAGCGGCGATCGCAGCGAGAAGATCCGCACCTACAACGTCAAGGACAACCGCGCCACGGATCACCGCCTGGGCCGCAATTTTTCCCTGGAGCCGGTGCTGCAGGGGCAGCTGGCGGAGGTGATCGGTGCCTGCGTCTCCGCGGATCAGCGCCGCCAACTGGAGGAGCTGGCGGAGCAGGCCAGCGGGAGTAACGGCTAAGCCGCCGTGCTCCAGTCGTTCAGGTAGCGGGCCCACTCGCGGTAGCTGCCGCTGGCCATCTGGCGCTGGGCCTCGAACAGGGGGCCACTGTTGGGGCGACGGGGCGGTTGCTTCAGCACCATGCCGGCTTCCCGCGGGGTGCGATTGGCCTTGGCCACATTGCAGCGCAGGCAGGCGGTGGTCACGTTCTCCCAGGCATGGGCTCCGCCGCGGCTGCGGGGCATCACGTGATCGATCGAGAGCCGCTCGCTGCGCACCCCGCAGTACTGGCAGCGGTGTCCGTCCCGTTGGAACACATTGCGGCGGGTGAGGGGAAGGGGCCGGAAGGGCACCCGCACGAACTGCCGCAGGCGGATCACCGTGGGGCGCCGCAGACCGGGCCGGATGCAGGGGGCCGCATCGTGCTCCAGACCTTCCGCCTTGCCCTTGAGCAGCATCACCGTGGCCCGCCGCCAGCTGGTGATGTTCAGCGGCTCATAGGAGGCGTTGAGAACGAGAACGTTGCCCATGCCGTGGCCATGCCAGCGGGTCCCCGTGGGATTCGGGGTTGGGCAACATGCTAAGTGGGTTCGGCGCTCGAGGCCTGCAGTCCCCCTTACCCTTTGCGGATGGTTGAAGCCTCCTCAGCCCCGTCAGCCCCCTCCGCCTGCGCCCAGGACGCCTGGGCCCACCCCCGCCAGCGCGCCTGGGTGGAGGTGAGCGCCGCGGCAATCACGGCCAATGTCCGCGCCTTGCGCC
>RGNC01000070.1 GCA_010029175.1 Synechococcaceae bacterium WB8_1B_136
GTGTGGCTGCCCGATGCCATGGAGGGCCCCACGCCGATCTCGGCCCTGATTCACGCCGCCACGATGGTGGCCGCCGGCGTGTTCCTGGTGGCCCGGCTGCAACCGGTGTATGTGCCCTTCCCCCAGGTGCAGGTGGTGATCGCGGTGGTGGGCACCATCACCCTGTTTCTGGGGGCCTCCATCGCCCTCACCCAGATGGACCTCAAGAAGGGCCTGGCCTACAGCACCGTGAGCCAGCTGGGTTACATGATGCTGGCCATGGGCTGCGGCGCGCCGGTGGCCGGCATGTTCCACCTGGTGACCCACGCCTTCTTCAAGGCGATGCTGTTCCTCTGCTCCGGATCGGTGATCCATGCCATGGAGGAGGTGGTGGGCCATGAACCGGTGCTGGCCCAGGACATGCGCTTGATGGGCGGCCTGCGCAAGTTCATGCCGATCACCAGCACCACCTTCTTCATCGGCTGCCTGGCCATCAGCGGCATCCCGCCCCTGGCGGGCTTCTGGAGCAAGGACGAGATCCTGGGCCAGGCCTTCGGCAGCTTTCCGCTGCTCTGGGCCGCCGGCTTCATCACCGCCGGCATGACGGCCTTCTACATGTTCCGGCTCTACTTCCTCACCTTCGAGGGGGGCTTCCGCGGCACCGACAAGGCCATGGCTGCCCAGCTGATGGCCGCCGCCGGCAAGGCCATCAGC
Organism: Synechococcaceae bacterium WB8_1B_136; assembly: GCA_010029175.1. Taxonomy (GTDB): domain Bacteria; phylum Cyanobacteriota; class Cyanobacteriia; order PCC-6307; family Cyanobiaceae; genus Vulcanococcus. Next base: position 694 of record RGNC01000070.1, read on the forward strand.
GACGATCACGGCGAGGAGCATGGCCACGCCCATGCCGATCACCCCCACGAATCCGGCTGGCAGATGGCCCTGCCCCTCGCCGTGCTGGCGGTGCCCTCGGTGCTGATCGGTCTGCTGGGTACCCCCTGGAACAGCCGCTTCGCGGCCCTGCTCAATCCCGAGGAGGCGGCGGAGATGGCGGCCCACTTCAGCTGGGGGGAATTCCTGCCGCTGGCGGGAGCTTCGGTGGCAATCTCCCTGGTGGGCATCAGTGTGTCGGTGCTGGCTTACGCCCTGCACAAGATCGATCTGGGCACAGCTGTGGCCGGCCGCTTCCCGGCCATCAACGCCTTCCTGGCCAACAAGTGGTATCTCGATGCCATCAACGACAAGCTGTTCGTGCAGGGGATCCGCAGGCTGGCCCGCCAGGTGCTTGAGGTGGATTCCAAGGTGGTGGATGGGGTGGTGAACCTCACCGGCCTGATGACCCTGGGCAGCGGCGAGGGCCTCAAGTACTTCGAAACTGGCCGGGCCCAGTTCTATGCCCTGATCGTGTTCGGCGGGGTGATCGCCCTGGTGGTGCTGTTCGGGGCGCTGGGGTAGGTGCTGAGGGGTTGCCCTTTCGCGGCTCGCCGCGCACGGGGTGCGCGGAGGCCGCTTTCAGGGCAACCCCTCAGCACCATCACCGGGCGAGAGTTTTGTGCGGGGGCAGGGTTCTTTGAGCCAATGGGTCACGGATCGGCCTTAACCCGCGCTCCAGCCAGCCTTGGCCGCCCCTGCTCAACCCCCTCGCTCCCGCACCCGGGCCGGGGAGTGGTGGCGAAGGCGGTATTCCGCCGCAGGCGGTGACCGCCACTCGCCACCACTCCCCGCCCCGCAACGCTCTGTGTGAACTCCGCCACGCTCGGAGTGCAGAGCTGATCAGGATTTCTACACTCCGGCCAGACCCTCGAGCCTGCCTGTGGCGTTGGATTTTGCGGTAACCCAGGGGGCGGCGCTCACCCCGGGCACCAGCGCAGCGTTTCCCTGGCTGAGCGCCGCGATCCTGTTCCCGATCGCCGCCGCCCTGCTCATCCCCTTCGTTCCCGACAAGGGCGACGGCAAGCAGGTGCGCTGGTTCGCCCTGGGGGTGGCCCTGACCACCTTCCTGATCACCGTGGGGGCCTACATCAATGGCTACGACCCCTCGGTGGAGGGGCCGGATCTGGGGTTGGCCTGGTCGGTGGGGGCCGACGGCATCTCGATGCCCCTAATCCTGCTCACCAGCTTCATCACCGCCCTGGCGGCGCTGGCGGCCTGGCCGGTGACCTTCAAGCCCAAGCTGTTCTATTTCCTGCTGCTGGCGATGGATGGCGGCCAGATCGCCGTGTTCGCCGTGCAGGACATGCTGCTGTTCTTCCTGGCCTGGGAACTGGAGCTGCTGCCGGTGTATCTGCTGCTGGCCATCTGGGGCGGCAAGAAACGGCAGTACGCAGCCACCAAGTTCATCCTCTACACCGCCGGCAGTTCCCTGTTCATCCTGGTGGTGGGTCTGGCCATGGCCTTCCACGGCGGCGGGGCCCCCAGCTTCGAGTACTCGGCCCTGATGGCCAAGGACTTCTCCACGAAGTTCCAACTGCTCGCCTATGCCGGCCTGCTGATCGCCTTCGGCGTGAAGCTGCCGATCGTGCCGCTTCACACCTGGCTGCCCGATGCCCACGGTGAAGCCACCGCTCCGGTGCACATGCTGCTGGCCGGCATCCTGCTCAAGATGGGCGGCTATGCGCTGCTGCGCTTCAACGTGCAGCTGTTGCCGGAGGGCCATGCCCAGTTCGCACCCCTGCTGGTGGGGCTGGGGGTGGTGAACATCATCTACGCCGCCCTCACCTCCTTCGCCCAGCGCAATCTCAAACGCAAAATTGCCTACAGCTCGATCAGCCACATGGGGTTTGTGCTGATCGGCATCGGCAGCTTCAGCGACCTGGGAACCAGCGGAGCGATGCTGCAGATGATCAGCCACGGCCTGATCGCGGCGGCGATGTTCTTCGTCACGGGCGTTTTCTACGAGCGCACCAAGACCCTCTCGATCCCCAACATGGGCGGCCTGGCCAAGGTGCTGCCGATCACCTTCGCCTTCTTCGTGGCCAGCTCCCTGGCCTCGTTGGCCCTGCCGGGCATGAGCGGCTTCGTGAGTGAGATCACCGTGTTCCTGGGGGTGACGAGCAACGATGGCTTCACGGTGGGCTTCCGGGTGATCACCGTGGTGCTGGCCGCCATCGGCGTGGTGCTCACACCGATCTATCTGCTCAGCCTCTGCCGCCGGGTGTTCTTCGGCCCCCGCATCCCCGCCCTGGCGGTGGTGGGCGACATGAAGCCGCGGGAACTGGTGATCGGGCTCACCCTGCTGGTGCCCACCCTGGTGATCGGCTTCTGGCCGCGGGTGGCGATCGACCTCTACGAGGCCAGCACCACAGCCCTGGCCAACGATCTGGCCTCACGCACCGTGGTGGCCATCGGCCGGCTTCCCGCCCTGGGCTGAACCACCGCCCGAACCCCAGCTGAGCTGGAATGGCCCCATCCCAGGGCCCAACCTTCGATGACTTCCGGCACCGCCACAGCCTTTCCTGCCTTGCTGCGCGGCGAGGGTCTGCCGAGCTTCGAGGCCATCACCCCTGAGGCGGTGACGACCCAGATGCCCGAGCTGATGGCCCAGCTGGAAGCCGAACTCACCGCCCTGGAACAGGAGCTGCAGGCGCTGCTCGCCGCGGCGTCCCCCCTGCATTGGCACCAGGTGATGGATCCGCTGCAGCGGCTGGGGGAGCGGCTGCGCTGGAGCTGGGGGGTGGTGAGCCACCTCAACGGGGTGTGCAACAGCCCTGAACTGCGCGACGCCCACGCCAGCCAGCAGGCGGCCGTGGTGAGCTTCAGCAACCGCGCCGGGCAGAGCCAGGTGATTTTCCAGGCCCTGGAAACCCTGCAACAGCAGCACGCCGCGGCGAGCCTCAGCGCCCCCGGCCAGCTCGATGCCACCCAACAGAGGATCCTGGCGGCCGAGCTGCGGGACATGCGGCTGCGGGGCGTGGGCCTCAGCGGCGCCGACCAGCAGGCCTTCAACGCCGCCAGCCAGGAGCTGGCCGAGCTGTCCACCCGCTTCGGCAACCAGGTGCTGGATGCCACCAATGCCTTCCGCCTTCGCCTCACGAACCCCGAGGAGATCGAGGGGCTGCCGCCCAGCCTGCTGGGGCAGCTGGCCCAGGCGGCACGGGCCGCCGGCGATGCCGACGCCAGCGCCGAACACGGCCCCTGGCTGGTGGGGCTCGACATGCCGCGCTACGCCCCCTTCATGAAGTACAGCCGCCGGCGGGATCTGCGGGAGCAGCTCTACAAGGCCCACGTGAGCCGCGCCTCCGGCCAGGGTGAAGGCAGCGCAGCCGAGCTGAACAACTGGCCGCTGATCGAGCGGATCCTCACCCTGCGGGGCGAACAGGCCCAGCGCCTGGGCTACGCCAACTGGGCCGAGGTGAGCCTGGCCGCCAAGATGGCCGAGTCTGTGGACGCCGTGGAGCAGCTCCTGGAGGACCTGCGGGTGGCGGCCTTGCCCGTGGCCCAGCAGGAGCTCGAGGCCCTGAGGGCCTGCGCTGAGCGCCATGCAGCCCCCGAGGCCCGTGATCTGCAGCCCTGGGACATCACCTACTGGGCGGAAGTGCTGCGCCAGGAGAGCTTCCAGCTCGACAGCGAGGCCCTGCGCCCCTACTTCCCGCTGCCGCAGGTGCTCGATGGCCTGTTCAGCCTCTGCGGCCGCCTGTTCGACATCCGCATTCAGGCCGCCGACGGCGAGGCCCCCGTGTGGCACCCGGAGGTGCGGTTCTTCCGCGTGCTGGAGGGCAGCGGTGCCGCAGCTGGCCAACCGCTGGCCGCCTTCTACCTCGATCCCTACAGCCGCCCCGGCAGCAAGCGGGGCGGCGCCTGGATGGATGAATGCCTGGTGCGCTCCCGCAAGGCCGATGGCACACCCGTGCTGCCGGTGGCCTATTTGGTCTGCAACCAGAGCCCGCCCGTGGGCGACACCCCCAGCCTGATGACCTTCGAGGAGGTGGAGACCCTCTTTCACGAGTTCGGGCATGGCCTTCAGCACATGCTCACCACCGTGGAGCGTCCCCAGGCCGCCGGCATCAACGGCGTGGAATGGGATGCGGTGGAGCTGCCCAGCCAGTTCATGGAGAACTGGTGCTACGACCGTGCCACCCTGCTGGGCATGGCCCGCCACTGGCAGAGCGGTGAACCCCTGCCGGAGGCCGAGTTCGCCAAGCTCCAGGCTGCCCGCACCTTCATGGGCGGCGCCGCCACCCTGCGCCAGGTGCACTTCTCCCTCACCGATCTGCGGCTCCACAGCCAGTGGCATCCCGGCTGCGGCCAGAGCCCCGAACAGCTGCGGCGCGCCATCGCCGAGAGCACCACGGTGCTGGCCCCGATCGACGAAGACGCCTTCCTCTGCAGCTTCGGCCACATCTTTGCCGGCGGCTACTCCGCGGGCTACTACTCCTACAAGTGGGCGGAAGTGCTGAGCGCCGATGCCTTCGCGGCCTTCGAGGAGGTGGGTCTGGAGAACGAGCAACAGATCCGCGACACGGGCCGCCGCTTCCGCGACACCGTGCTCAGCCTGGGCGGCAGCCTCGACCCGAAGCGCGTGTTTGAGGCCTTCCGCGGCCGTCAGCCCAGCAGCGAAGCCCTGATCCGCCACTCGGGCCTGGTGGCCGTGTGATGCGGGACGAGCGGGACGATCCCCTGGCCCTGGATCAAGACTGGGCCTGCCCCCTGCCGCTCACGGGCTTCGAGCAGGCCCTGGAGCTCACCCTCTTCCAGACCGGGCTCACCCGGGAGCAATGGCTGAAACGGCTCGCCGCTGAACTGCACCGGCAGGCGCTGCTGCCGGTGCTGTGGCTGCTGCCACGGGGCTGGCGCCTGAGCCCGGCCCAACTGCCGCCGCGGCTGCAGACCCTGGCGGGGATCATGGAGCGGGGCCTGCTGACCCCCACGCTGTTGACGGCCCTGGCCGACGATCTGCCCCATCTGCTGCCAGCACCTGGGGCCAACCAACCCACGGCGCTGGAGCTCTGGCAGCGGCAGCAGCAGCTGCCCGGCAGCCTCGAGCAATTGCTGGACGGAAATGCGGAGGGCGGCGATGAGCCCCTGGACCAGCCCCAGGCACCATCCCAGCCCCAGCGGTCATCGCGGGGCAGCGAGCTCAGCGGGGGCTTGGTGTGGCACAACGTGGGCCTGGAGCACGACCAGAGCGCGGCCGAACGGCGGCGCAACAGCCAGGCGGCCATGGTGCTGAACCGGCTGGGGGCCAACCTGCTGGCGGATCCGGTCGGGGCATCCAGCTGGAGCATCGATGGCTGCAGCTGCGCTAGCAGCTGGGTGGAGAGTTTGCTGGAGCGGGGTTGGCAGGCCCGGGCCCAGCTGCGCTGCAGCGTGGCGAGCTTCGGGCTGGGGGCCAGTGTGCCCCGCGAGGGGCAAGGGTGGAGCCAGGTGCCCCTGGCCCTGCCGATCCGCACCGGGCTGCTGGACGCCAACGGGGAGGAACTGCGGGCCCTGCTGCCCCACAGTTGCCTGGAGATGGAGCTGAGCTGCGGCAACACGGTGATGCGCCTGCAGTACTACCAGGGCACCGAGGGGCTGTGCGGCTGGGAGGGCCTCAACGACCTGCACCGCCCCTGGCAGAACGATCGCCATAACGGCACCGTTCGCTACCTGGGGGAGCCATGGCAGGGGAATCAGCTACTGCAGGCGCTGCAGCTCTGCGATCTGATCGCCCTGATCCACAACCTCGAAGCCAGCGAGCGGCAGCTGCTGCACGGGGGCTACGGGTCGCTGGGCTTCTGCATCGACAGCTCTGCCCTGCTGCAACAGGCCATGGAGGGCCGCTGCCAGCTGTTTCCCGTGCTGCTGGGGGGCATCTGGCGCGAGCGGCTGGGCCGCCGCTGTGATGCGGTGGCAGCCGGGCTGGAGCGGCTACCGGAACACCAGCAGGCCCTGGAGCGCTACCGGCGGGCCCTGGAGGCGCTGCCCCTGGACAGCGCCCTGCATGGACCCCAGGCCCAGGCCGCCCGGCAGCGCCTGCTCAGCAGCCAGCCCGGCAGCAGCCCCTTCCGCCTGGTGGAGCAGCTCAGGGCTGGCTGAGCGCCGCCAACACCTGCTGAATCACCTGGCCGCGGAACCGCTCCGAAAACGGGCCCCGCTGGCCGTTGTGGTTCATGCCGGGGATGGTGGCCCGCCTCACCTGGCCAGAGCGGATCGTTCGATTCCAGTTGGAGAGGGGCAGCAGGGGCGAGCGCCCCGGATAGGCCACGCGGCCGAAGGCGGCCACCGGATCGCGGCTGCCCACGATCGTGGTGATGGCGGCCACGCCATCGAGCACCTGGTTGCCACTGAACACGCCGCAGAAACTGATGATCCGCACCGGCGCCCCCGTGAGGCGGCGCAGATAGTCGGCCACGCCCATGGCCATCTCACCGCCACCGCTGTAGCCGAGCAGCACCAGTTCGGAACCGGCGTCGCGGCGAAATCCCACCTCCGCTAAGCGCAGGCAGATCTTCAGGGCCAGCTCGTAGTTGAGGATCGGCCCATAGCGACGATCCGAGGAAATGCCCACCTTGATCACGTTGTTGGCCTGCACCAGCACGGCCGCCAGCAGTTGCACCAGGCCATTGGGATGATGCTCCTGCAGGGCGAACAGGCGCCGCCAGAACCAGGCGCTGCCCGCATCCTCCGCCAGGGCCACCGGCAACACCGTGTAGGCCTCAAGGCCGCGCACCAGGCGGGTGTCCGCCTGCAGCCGCGCCTCCAACAGCGCCAGGAAGGTGGACACCCGCGGCGGATGATCACGCTCCAGCTGATGGATGCCATCGAGGTAGATCACATAACAGCGCTGGGGTGAAGACAGGCCTGCAAAGATCTGCTCCGGCTGGGGCAAACCGGCCAGCCAACCCTCCCAGAAGGCAAACTGCGTCACCAGCGAATAGATGCCGGCGGTGGGGATCAACACCAGCAGCAACACGCCGAACAACCGCAGCAGCAAGCCGAGATCCGCGGCGGAGAGCACGGCCGTGAGCACCAACAGCAGCTGGCCAAAGCCCACCAGGCTGAGGCCAAGGCCCACGGCCATCACCAGCATGAACAGGCGCAGATTGAGGCGCTGACTCAGCTGCAGCACCCGCACAGCGGCGGCGGAGGGCGCTGCCATCAGCCGGAGAGCTGCGAGGCCAGTTTGCTGTAACTGTTGCGCCAGCTCTGACGAAACAGCACCCATACCAGCAGCAGGGCCAGCACATAGCCGGGGGTGGCCAGCAGCAGCGCTTCAGCCGGGGGGAGATCAAAGCGGGCGTGCAGAAAACTCACCACATTGAGATGCACCATCAACCAGATCACCAGGGCGATCAAATCGCTCACATAGGGGGCTGCCACAAACACATAGAACACAGCGGGCAGCAGGCAGGGCGCCAGACCGTTGAGCACATCGCTGGGGCTCACCTGGCGGGAGGCAAACAGGGTCAACAGCACCATGTCGGTGCCGCTGCTCAGCAGGAAAGCCAGGGAGAGCATCAGGGCATCCAGCAGCAGATGCACCAGGATCTGCCGCGCCGTGAGGCGATTGGCCAGCAGGGCGAACACGTGAGAGAGCGACATCGACAGCCCCACCAGCAGCAGCAGGCTGAGGCCGATATCGGTGTGGACCAGCCACGCACCGAGCCTTTCCAGCTGTTGCAGCAGCCACTGGCCCATGGCGATCAATCCGGCAGCTCAGTTGGCGGCTCAGCTGGTGGCGGCGGCCCTGAGGCGAGGGCGATTGATGATGTAAAGCACAAAGATCGAAAGCACGGCGCAATAGAAGCACCACACCGAGTTGAAGGTTTTGCTGTAGGTGAACCAGGTGAGAAAGATCGACACGAAGATCAGCACCCCAAACAGCTTCACCGCCTTGTCCCTCACCGCCAGCAGCGGCAACACGATGAAGCCCCAATACACCAGCTCACCCACGGGCTTGGTGTTCACGAAATTGTGGAAGGCGCTATGGAGATTGGAGATGTCGTAAACCAGGCGACCAGTGCTGTGCACGGCCGGCTGCAGGGCGGGCGGATTGAGCAACACCGGCAGGTAGAAGCCAATGCCCAGCAGCGTGGCCACAATCGCCACCCCCTTGAGCCGATTCTGCAGGGCCCTGGAATCGGTGCTTCTGGCCACCGACCAGGCACTCCAGGGGATCCAGATCATCCAGAAGCAGTAGGCGAAGAACAGAAATCCCAGCCCCGCCAAGCTGGTGAGAGGCTCCACCTTGCCCTGGTCAATGGCCGTCCACTCCAGCCCTTCCACGAACTGCTGCACACCGAAAAAGAAGGGGGTGAGGGCCAGGGGCACGTAGTCGGGCTGAGCGGTCTTGCGGGCGATGTGGGTGGAATAAAGACCCAGGGGCATCAGCACCGCAGCGGCCGTAAAGCTGGCGGAGGCGGAGAAGCACATGAGGCGCTGCCGTGGAATGGCCTTTATCTAGGCAGAACCGGCCCGGCCCACAACCATGGCTGAACAGATTGTCGCCAGCGCGGCTAAGGGGCCAGCAGCAGATCCACCAGGGGCTCCAGGGCCCTGGGGTGGGTGATCAACTGGCGGTGGGTCCACACCGGCAACGCCTGACGGGGCCCCAGCGGCAGCACGGCCCGCCAACCGGGAAACACGGTGATGTCGGTGCTGGTGTAGGCGCTGCGGCATTGAATCGACGCCAACAGGGAGCGATCCCGGTGCAGTTGCCGCAGCAGCGGACTGCCGATCTTCATGTCGGCAATGCCCGCCAGCAGAGCGGAGGGAACCCACTGGGCGGTGAGCGTGCCCTGTTGCGGACTGCCCAGGCAGACAAAGCGGCGGGTGCGGCGATGGCCGCCGTGGAGCTGCAGCCAGGTGCGGCCCACCACCCCCCCCATGGAAAACCCGAACAGATCGATGGCCCTGGTGGGGCCGAAGCGGGCGTCGATCAGGGGAGCCAGCGTTCGGGCCAGCTCACGGATGGGAACGGCCCCCAGCCGGTGGGGCAGATGGGGGGCATAGAGCTCCAGCTGCGGGCAGCGGCTGCGCAGCCGCT
>RGNC01000008.1 GCA_010029175.1 Synechococcaceae bacterium WB8_1B_136
GGAGGAGCCCCCCAGCAGCCCCGCCAGCGCCTGGCTGGCGGAGTGGAAGTTCGACGGCATCCGCGGCCAGCTGATCAGCCGCGCCGGCGAGGCCTTCCTCTGGAGCCGCGGCGAGGAGCTGATCAATGACTCCTTCCCGGAGCTGATCCACGCCAGCACCGCCCTGCCGGATGGCACCGTGCTCGACGGCGAGATCCTGGTGTGGCCGCCCGAGGCCGACCTGCCGGCCCCCTTCGCCCTGCTGCAGCGCCGCCTTGGCCGCAAGACACCGGGCAAAAAACTGCTGGCGGAGTGTCCAGCGGCATTCGTGGCCTACGACCTGCTCGAGTGGGGGTGCGACGACTGGCGCCCCAGGCCCTTGAGCCAACGCCGCGCCGCCCTGGAGCAGCTGCTCCACACACTACCGGAGGCGACACCAACCCCCGCAGCCGGGCTCCTGCGCCTCTCCCCGCGATTGCCCCTGGAGGATTGGCAGCAACTGGAGCCGCTGCGTCAGCAAGCCGCCAGCGCCGCCGCCGAGGGGCTGATGCTCAAGCAGCTGGAATCGCCCTACCTGGCTGGCCGCAGGCGCGGCCACTGGTGGAAACACAAGCGCGATCCCTACAGCCTCGATGCGGTGCTGCTCTATGCCCAGGCCGGCAGCGGCCGCCGCGCCAACCTGTTCACCGACTACACATTCGGGCTCTGGGATCAGCCTCCGGGCGCACCGAACGCCACTGACGGCGAACCAGCCCAGTTGGTGAGCTTCGCCAAGGCCTACTCCGGCCTCGACGATGGCGAGATCACGGCGCTCGATCGCTGGATCCGCAGCCACACCACCGAGCGCTTCGGGCCGGTGCGGGCCGTGCAGCCGCTGCAGGTGTTTGAGCTGGCCTTCGAAGGCCTGCAGCGCTCCAGCCGCCACAAAAGCGGCATCGCCGTGCGCTTCCCCCGCATCGCCCGCTGGCGCCGCGACAAGCCCGCCCATGAGGCCGACACCCTGGCCAGCGCCCTGGCGCTGCTGGAGAGCGCGCCATGAGCAGCGTTCTGGCCCCGATCGAGGCCTGGTTTGCCCAGCAGGGCTGGACGCCGATGGCCTTCCAGCGCCAGGCCTGGCACGCCTACCTGGCCGGCGAGAGCGGCCTGATCCAGGTGCCCACAGGCTCCGGCAAAACCTATGCCGCCGTGATGGGGCCGATCGCCGAGATGCTGCAGAACCCTGGCCCATCGGCTGTGGCGGGCCGCGACGCTGGGGAGGCCGAAGCGGGCCAGCCACAGGTGGACTTCGCGAGATCTCTCCCTGATTCTGTACAGGCTGTACAGAATCAGGGAGAGCGCAAGGTGTGCAACGCCCCAGCAGCACCGCCAGTAGCCACAACCACATCCAACCGATCACGCCGCGGACTGCGACTGCTGCTGATCACCCCCCTGCGGGCCCTCAGCCGGGATCTGGCCCTGGCGATCGAGCAGCCGATCACTGCCATGGGCTGGCCCTTGCGGGTGGCGATCCGCAACGGAGACACCAGCAGCCATGAGCGCAGCAAACAACTGCGCAACCCACCCGAGATCCTGATCACCACCCCCGAGTCGCTCAGCCTGCTGCTGGCCAACGCCAAGGCTCCTGAGCTGTTTGCGCAGCTGCAGGCGGTGGTGCTCGACGAGTGGCACGAGCTGATGGGCAGCAAGCGCGGCGTGCAGGCCGAGCTCTGCCTCAGCTGGTTGCGGCAGCTGAGGCCAACCCTGCGCACCTGGGCGATCAGCGCCACCATCGGCAACCTCCAGGAGGCCGCCCGCGCCGCAGTGGGGGTGCGCGGGCTGGAGCCGCGGATCATCACCGCCGACATCCAGCGCACGACGGCCATCCGCTCGCTGCTGCCCGACACGATCGACGGATTCCCCTGGGGCGGCCACCTGGGGCTGCGCATGTATGAGGAGCTGGTGGCGGGCCTCGATCCGGCCGTTTCCACCCTGCTGTTCACCAACACCCGCAACCAGGCCGAGCGCTGGCACCAGTGCCTGCGCTTCGCCTGTCCGGAGATGGAGGGCAGCCTGGCCCTGCACCACAGCGCCATCGACCGCAGCGAGCGGGAGGCGATTGAAGCGCGGGTGAAAAGCGGCGACCTGCGCTGGGTGGTGTGCACCAGCTCCCTGGATCTGGGGGTGGATTTCCAGCCGGTGGAGCGGGTGGTGCAGATCGGCAGCGCCAAGAATCTCGCCCGACTTCTGCAGCGCTCGGGCCGCAGTGCCCACTGCCCGGGGGGCAGCTCCCAGGTGCTGTTCATGCCCACCAATGCCCTGGAGCTGCTGGAGGTGAGCGCCATGCGCCGGGGCCTGGAGGCGGGGCTGGTGGAGCACAGACGTCCACCGCGGCAACCCCTGGATGTGCTGCTGCAGCACCTGGTGACCCTGGCCTGCGGACCCGGTTTCGACCCTGTGGAGGAGCTGAGCAGCGTGCGCAGCTGCTGGAGCTTCCGCCAGCTCTCTGATGCCGACTGGCAGTGGTGCCTCGACGTTCTGGAAACCGGTGGTCGCTGCCTTGGGGCCTATCCGCGCTACCGCAAGCTGGTGCGCTGCCAGGGGCAGGGGGATGAACCTGCCGCCGCCGGCACCCCCTACCGCTATCGCGTGCTGGACAGGGCGATTGCCCGCCTGCATCGCTTCAACATCGGCACCATCACCGCCGATCGCTCCGTCACGGTGCGGTTTGTGCGCGGCGCTGTGATCGGACAGGTGGAGGAGGTGTTCATCAGCCGTCTCAAGCCGGGAGACGTGTTCTTCTTCGCTGGACGGCAGCTGGAGTTCGTGCGGCTGCGGGAGATGACCGCGATGGTGAAGGCCACCACCCGCAAGAGCAGCACTGTTCCGGCCTGGGCCGGCGGCCAGATGGCGCTCTCCGATCTGCTCAGCCGGCATTTGCGGGAGGAAGTGAACCGCTGCGCCCTGGCCCTGGCGGGGCAAGCGGAGCTGAACACCCCGGAGCTGCAGGCCCTCGAGCCGCTGTTGCAGCGGCAGGCCCAGCTCTCCCGCCTGCCCCGCCGGCAGCAACTGCTGCTGGAGCTGTGCAACAGCCGGGAGGGCAGCCACCTGTTCGCCTATCCCTTTGAGGGGCGCTTTGTGCATGAGGGCATCGGTTTTCTCTGGGCCTGGCGCCTTGCCCGCCACCAGCCCAGCACCATCACGGTGTCGGTGAACGACTACGGCTTTGAGCTGTTGGCCCCGAAGGGATACCGCTTCGAGCAGCTGTTGGAGTGCCATGGCGACACCCTGCTCGACACCAGCGATCTGGAGGCCGACCTGGAGCAGGCCGTGAACCTCTCGGAGTTGTGCCGCCGCCGCTTCCGCTCGATTGGCCAGATCAGCGGGCTGATCAGCCAGGCAACCCCCGGCCAGAGCAAGAGCGGCGGACAGCTGCAGATCAGCGCAGCGCTGTTGTTTGATGTGTTTCAGAAGCACGAACCCAACCACCTGTTGCTGCAGCAGGCCCGCCACGAGGTGATTCACGAGCAGCTGGAATTCGAGCGTCTGGAGGGAGCGCTGCAACGCATGGCCAGCAGTGAATGGCTGCTGGAGCGCACCGCCCGACCGGGCCCGTTGGCCTTTCCGCTGCTGGTGGAGCGGCTGAACAACCGCATGAGCAACGAAAGTGTGCTGGAACGAGTGCAGCGGCTGATCGCTGAAGCGCAACGGGCTGAAGCTCCCCTGGGATGAAGCGTTCATGCCGGTGCCGCTGTGCTGCCTCAGAACCGCTGTTCGGCCGGTCCGCGGCGGAGCACGGCCACAGGATGGAGGTGCCCACCGGCCGCGCCCTCACCGGTCGACCGCTGGGCTCCCGGCAGGGTCGTCCGTGGATGTCGTCTGCGGAGGAACCGCGGGAAGGGGGATGGTGCGCCGTCCCCCTCCACAGCCTCAAGGCTGGAATCCGATCCAACCGCACCACCGGGATCGCACCGGGCGCCATGGCTGAGGCCCCCCTGAAGCCAGCCCTACAGCCCCCTGGCCGCCGCCTGAACCTGCAGTGGCTGCCCGTCGCCGTGTTCACAGCCGGCCTGCTCAGCACGGCGCTGATCACGGAAAACCAGCGACGCTTCAACGTCAGTGAACACGTGCGGCTGGAACGGGACATGGCCCAGGACATCTCCATCGCCATCCGGAGCAAACTCGCCACCGATCAGGCTCTGCTCGCCGCCGTTGTGGGCCTGTTCAATGCCTCCGAAACGGTGACGCTGGAGCAGTTCCGGCGCTTCTACAGCTCACTGAATCTGTCACTGGATTCCATGCGGGGCATCCAGGGTGTCGGCTATGCCGCCGTGGTGCCCAACCACGCCATCGCGGCGTTCGAGCAGCGGATCCAACGGCAGGGCCGTCCACAGTTCAGGATCGTTCCAGCTCGTCCCGTTTCAGCTCGCACCAGCCCAGGCGAGCCGCGTTCCCTGACCACGGCCATCGTCTACCTGGAGCCGATGGATTGGCGCAACCTCCGCGCCATTGGGTTCGACATGTATTCCGAATCCACCCGCCGGCAGGCCATGCAGTGGGCCGCGCTCACCGGCCAACCCAGCCTGAGCGGGCCGGTGCGGCTGCGGCAGGAGGTGCAGGCCAATCAACAGGTCGGAGCGCTGATCTACGAGGCGATCTACAGCGATCCAGGTCGACCGTTCAGCAGCGAAGAGGAACGGCTCAGGCGCCTGAAGGGCTGGGCCTACTCCCCCCTGCGCATCGGCGATCTGATCAGCGCCGTGCTCGCAGGCCTCAACAACCCAGACCTCGCCGGCAGCGGCGTGCTGATCTACGACGGCGACCGCCCCATCCGTGAGCGGCTGCTCTACGACAACCTCAATCTCCACAACAGCAGCAGGCTGGAGCACCCCACCTGGGTGAGCGTGCCGATTGCCAACCGCGAGTGGTTGATCGGCATCCAGCTCAGCCCCCGCAACCTCGCCCCCAGTGGCCTCAACCTCAACCTGGGCCTGATGGGGCTGATCGGTCTGATGGGCAGTCTGCTGGCGGCGGTGGTGACCCACGTGCTGGTGGGCCATCACCTGGCCCTGCGCCAGGCCCTGGCCCTGGAGCAGCAGGTGGCCAGGGAGCGGGCCCTGGCCAGCACTGTGTTTGAAACCAGTCCGCTGGGGATTGTGGTGACCGACCCGGACGGCATTGTGATCAGCACCAACCAGGCCTTCAGCCAGTTGAGTGGCTATTCCCAGGTGGAGGCCCGCGGCCATAAGGCGAACCTGCTCAAATCAGGCCGTCATGACGACGACTTCTACCGGCAGATGTGGGAATCGCTGCGTCAGAAGGGGCACTGGAGCGGAGAAATCTGGAACCGTCATCGCAATGGCCAGGTGCGGCGTCACGATCTAAACATCACCGCCGTGCTCGACAACCAGCAGCAGATTGTCAACTTCGTGGGGCTGCTGCGCGACGTGACCGATCGCTACACCCACGACGAGCAGATGCGTCATCTCGCCACCCACGACGACCTGACGGGACTGCCCAACCGCGCAGTGCTGATGGAGCAACTGCAGCAGGCCCTGGCCCTGGCGCGGCGGCAGGGAACGCAGGTGGCCCTGCTGTTCTTGGATCTCAATGGCTTCAAGCCAGTGAACGATCGTCTCGGCCATGCCAGCGGCGACCTGCTGCTGCAGACGGTGGCCCAGCAACTACAGCAGCGGGTACGGGAGAGCGACACCCTCTGCCGCCAGGGGGGCGACGAGTTTGTGCTGCTGATCCCCGATGCCCCCGACCTGGAGCAGCTGTGGCACCTGGCCGAGACTCTGCAGCAGGCAGTGGCCGGTCCCTACCCGCACCCCCTGGAACAGCTGCAGCTGTCCGCCAGCATCGGCATCGCCCGCTGGCCGGATCACGCCCATGACGCCGGCAGCCTGTTGAATGCCGCCGACCTGGCGATGTACACGGCAAAACACAACCAGGCCGAGCACATCGCCATCGCCACCCCCAGACCCTAGAACACCTGTATCATTGGCGTGTCGGGGGATTCAGGGGCACGGGGTGTGGAGCTGCAGCCGCAATTCCTGGCGGCCGGAGTGGGCAATCTGGTGGTGGTGCAAACCCGCGACGACTGGTGGATGGGCCACGTGATTCACGTTGAGGGGGGTGCCCGCAGCCAGGCACCATCCCTGTTTCAGGTGGCCTGTGTCGACACGGGAGCCATCCGCACGGTGAACGGCGATGCGGTGGTTGCCATTCTGCAGAGCACGACGGAGCGGGCCGGGCAGGGTTCAGGACCGCTCCAGCCGGCGGACAATCACCCCCATCAGCACCAGGGAGCCGGCCAGGGCGATCAGCAGGGCGAGGGTCATGGCGCGGCACGGCGTGGGTTCTGATTATCCCTGCCTGGTGCTGGTGTACGGCAGTCTCAAGCGCGGTTGCAGCAACCACCACTGGCTTGCCGGTGCCCACGACCTCGGTGAGGCAGAGCTGCCGGGGCTGGCCCTGCACGACCTGGGTCCCTTTCCCATGGCCGTGGCCAGCCCTGGCGCCGCGCCGCTCCGCGGCGAGCTCTATGGGGTGAGCGATAGCCAACTGGCGTTGCTGGATCAGCTGGAAGGGGTGCCACGGCTCTATCGGCGGGAGCGGCGACAGCTGGCCAGCGGCGATCCGGTGTGGGTCTATGTGGGCAGGAAACGGCAGGTGCGCCATGCCCCTCTGCTGGAGCGGGGGGTCTGGGAAGGCCCCCGCCAGGGGAACCGGGGCCGCCGAGAGCCGCTTCCAAAACCACAACCGTGACCAATCTGCAACCGTGACCGATCCAGAGCGGGGATGCCACGGCAGGCTGGTTGGGCGCCTGGGTCACACCGCCATGGTTTCCGTCACGCCTGCGGCCCCAGCCGCATGGCTGCTCAGCGCCAGCCTGCTGGCACTGATCCCGCTGTCGGCCCTGGCCGGTGACACGCGCCGCGACTGCCAGGCCTGGGCCAGCGCCAGTGGAGCCGCGAAGGTCAGCATCGCCAACCGCATCGGCAGCGAAGAGCTGCTCACCAAGACCCACAAGCTGGCCGAGCCGCAACCGGGCGCCAGCGAGAGCCTCTACAGCAGCAGCGACATCCAGCGGCTCTGTCGCCGCTACTAACTGGCCCCTACGCGCCGGTGACCAGCCAGCGGCCAGCGGCGGCCAGCACCAGAGCCAGGGCCGAGGCCCCCAGCCAGGCCACACGACTGCTCTGGAGCAGCCGGCGCAAGAGCACCACGCTGGCCACCAGGCCCACCAGCACCGCCGCGCTCTGGCAGAAGGCGATCACGTGAAGATCGGCACGCCAGGCCGGCAGCGTGGCGGCCCAGCTGGCCCCCACCAGCGGCGCCAGACTCACCGGCAGCAGGGCGCCCGCCTCGGCCATGCCGGTGGGCAGGTGGCGCGCCAGCAGCAACGCCCACACCAGGGGCAACAGGCCATAGAGACTGCGCCGCAGCCGCGGGGCGGAGAAGAACGGCCGGGCCAGCAGAAACAGGGCCGAGGGGATCGCCAGGGCCAGAGCGGCAAAGGCCAGCCGCGGCAGCAGTGGCCCCTGCACCAGGGTTTCAGGAGACAGGGGACACCAGCCCAGCAGCCGATGCCAGTGGTGCAGGCAGAGATCGCCCGCCAGCACAAGCAGCAGGCCGGGTTCGCCCACCGGTGGATCCATCTCCCGCTGCAGATCGGCGGCGGGGGGCCGCAGGGCCAGCTGCACGGAGCGATGGGGGCAGGCCTGGGCGCAGGTGAGGCAGAGCACGCAGTTGCGGTTGTCGCTGAGATGGGCGGGATGGGTGCCAAGCGGACAGCCCGCCGTGGCCATGCCTTCACCATCGGCCGGGCCGCCCTTGAAGCAGGCATAGGTGCTGCAACTGCCGCTGCAGGTGCCCACCTGGGCCCGCAACTCCAGGATCGAGAGCTTGGCGAACAGACCGTTCATGCCCCCCACCGGACAGAGGTAGCGGCACCAAAACCGTTTCTCAAAGCGCAGGGAGCCAACCACAGCGCCAGCCGTGATCAACAGCAGCAGGCAGCTGCTCAGCCAAGCGGTGTTCTGCAGATTCCAGACCTCCTCCCACAGCAGGATCGCGGCGAAGCCGGCGGCCAGCAGCGGTGAGGCCCAGTCGTCGCTGTTGCCGCGGGGCCAGCGGGCCGGTTGCCAGCCCATGCGTCTGGCCAGGCGCTGGCTGATCTCGCCCCACACCATGAACGGACAGAACGAACACCACAGACGGCCCACCAGCGGGAAACCCAGCAGGATCAGCGGCCACCACCAGGCCCAGAACAGGTTGAGGGCGCCGTTATGGGCGCGGTCCTGCGGGCCCGCCCAGAGCCAGATGTTCACCAACACGAACACCCAGCTCACCAGCCCGAACAGCAGGCCGTTCCAGAGCCAAGGGGCCCGCATCCACTCCCGCAGCTGCGGCTTCCAGCGCCAGATGTCGAAGCGAAGGCGCTGTTGCCGCGGCGAGGTCCAGAACACATCCTCCGGCAGGGCCGCGGGCAGCGGAGCCGCGGCGGCGCCGGCCGCGCCGTTGTCCTGTTCCTGCTGACGCCGCACCTGCTGCAGGGCGCGGTAGATCAGCACCTCCAGCTCCCGCAGGTTGTTGGGGAAGTCGTAGCTCTGCAGCCGCTTCACCACCGCCTCAGGCACCTCCGGCGGCCGCTCCCAGCCCAGCTTGCGGCTGCGCTGGCGAACGCCGTAGCGCAGCCATTCACCCAGGTCCTGGCGCCGCACCCGCAACGGCGGCACACGGATCAGGGTGCAGGCCCGGTCGAAGGCGGGCATCGCCGCCTCCGCGGTGAAAAACACCCGCCCGAGAAAGATCCGCTCTGCCTGGTCTGCGGCGGCACCCAGACCACGCGGCTGCCAGCGCCCGGTGCGGGCCAGCTCCAGCAGGGCGGGTTGCAGCGCCTCGGGCACCTGGTCGAGCTTGTCGATCAGCAGGGACCCCGCAGCAAGCACCTCCAGCAGGGGGGCGCTGCCCTCCCCGGCCAGCGGGGCGAACAGGTCCGAGCCATCGGGTCGCAGCAGGGCCCCGTCGAGCCGGACCATCAGCCGCTGCCGATCGGGAGAGCCGAAGTGAATCAAGGCCGCGATGTTGTCCTTTTCGAGGCCCGGCTCTCCGGAGATCAGCACCGGCCGGCGCTGGCCATCGCCCGAGGCCTGGCGCACCGCCTCCCGCAGTGCCTTGGCGTAGCGGCTGTTGCCCACCACCCCGCGGCGACTGCGGCCCACCAGGTAGGGAGCCAGCCGCAGCAGATCCGGCTGGGACTCCAGCTGTTGCGACACGCGGCACGGGCAACTGCCCCCATTGTGTGGCCGTTGAAGCCGATGATGGCTGCCGCAGAACGCCAGCTTCGATCCCAGCCACGCCATGGCCCTCACGCTCTACGGCGGCGCCCGCAGCCGCGCCTCGATGCCCCGCTGGTACATGGAGGAGAAGGGGATCCCCTATCGCTTCCAGCTGCTCGACATGGAGGCCGGGGAGCACCGCGCAGAGCCCTTCACCAGCATCAACCCCTTCGGCAAGGTGCCGGCCCTGGTGGAGGAAGACCCAGCCCTCCCCGGCGGGCGCCTGCAGCTGTTTGAGAGCGGCGCCATCCTGCTCTACCTGGCTGAGCGCTACGGCGATGAGTGCCGCACCCCCTGGGAGCGGGGGCTGGCGCAGCAGTGGGTGCTGTTTGCCAACGCCACCCTGGCCACTGCCCTGTTTGTGCCCTCCAGCCGGGAACGGGAGTTCCCGCGCCTGATGGGGAGCCTCGATCAGCTGTTGGAGGGCGGCAGGCCGCTGATCGGTGAGGTCTGGGGCGTCGCCGACTGTGCCGTGAACGCCTACCTGGCCTATCTGCCGATCTTCTTCCCCCAACTGGATCTCTCCCCCTTCCCGAACGTGCAGGCCACCATCGCCGCCACCCAGGCCAGGGCGGCCTACCAGCAGGCGATGGGCCAGCGGTGAAACCCCTGCTCTGGCAGGGCCATCGGCTGGAGCTGCTGGCCGAACGTGCCCTCTGGGATCCGAAGCAGGCTCTGCTGATGCTGGCGGATCTTCACCTGGGGAAGGCCGAGAGCTTCCAGGCCCAGGGCATTGCCCTGCCCAGCGATGGCGACGCCGCCAACCTCAACCGGCTGTTGGATCTGGCCCACCGCCTCCAGCCCCGGGAGGTGGTGGTGTTGGGCGACCTGATCCACAGCCGCCTGGGCCTCACCGCCGAACTGCGGGCCAAGCTGGCCGCCCTTCCGGAATTGCTTGGCTGTCCGCTGACCCTCGTGGCAGGCAACCACGACCGGGGCTGCTGGCTCGAAGGGTTGCGCCCATGGCCCTCCCAGCGGCGGGGGCCCCTGTGGCTGAGCCATGAGCCCGAGCGGGTCGATGCGCAGGCACAGCTGAATGTGTGTGGCCATCTGCATCCCGTGGCCCTGCTGGGCCAGGGAGGGGATCGGTTGCGGCTGCCCTGTTTCGCCCTCGACACCAGCGCCCGGCAGCTGCAGCTGCCCGCCTTCGGAGAGCTCACCGGCGGCCATCCCACCCCGCCACGGCTGCGCCGCTGGGTGATTGCCGACAGCAGCGTGTTGGAACTGCAGGGGTCGGCCCGGGGGTAGCGCCCGGGAGCCCCCGTAGATTTGGGCCACGCCGTTACCCGGCCCCAGACCCTGGATCCCGCCACCTCACCACCGCTCTCCAGCCCGGCGGCCGACCCGCGCCCCCAGTGGCGCCGCAAGCGCTGGCTCACCATCGGGGTGCCCCTTGGGTTGCTGGCCTTTCTGGTGGCCATCGCCCCGCCCTTGCCGGAGCACCGCGCCACGGGCCGCAGCACGCTGGCAGCCGCCACGGAGGAGGCCTTCCGCTACCTGCCGGACGACCAGGTGTTCGCCCTGGATTTTGATCCCCGCAAGGTGCGTCTGGATCTGCTGGAGGGCTGGGATCGCGAGCAGGAGGCCTACAACGACAGCTCGGCCCTGGCCTACATCTCCGGGCCGATGTACGAGCGGCATGTGAACAACAGCGGCCAGGAAATCACCGTTCCCCTTGGCGATATCAAGTTGGGCGAGCGGGTGTGGCGTGGCCGCAACCGCACCGCCGCCCGCCAGCGAGCCTTTGTGGGCATTCGCCACGACGGCCGCGTCGATTTCGGCTACGGCGAGCTCACTCCCCAGCGGGCTGCGGAGTACGACAGCTTCATCGGTGGTCTGCACAGCATCTACAACGATCTCGAAAGCCCTCCGCCCGAATACCGAGGTGCCTACAGCATTTCGATGGGGCAGCAGATCCGCTATTTCCTGCCACGGATCCGGATGGTGATCGGCCTTCGCGGCGACGGCCGCCTGGAGGTGCTGATGAGCCGGGATGGCCTCACCCTGGAGCAGACCAAGGCCCTGGCGCGGGACCGGGGGCTGCGGGCGGCCTACCTGCCCGACCATGCCTCCAAGAGTCGCTTCATCATTCCAGGGCGGAAGGGGTTCAGCGAGGAGGACGCCAACTGGATCAGCGGCGGCGCCACCAGCTTCGTGCACGTTCCCTACATGCTGCGGCTCACCCAGAGGGCCATGCCGTTGCAGGGGAACCTGCTGTCCAGCCTCACGCCACGGCTGGGACCCCAGAGCTGCGGCAACCCCCTGCAATGTGGCCAGACCCTGGGGGGGCAGATCCTCGACCGGGCGTTGGCCGGCTTCAACCGCCTGATGGAGGAGGGCGTTGAGCCCGTGGCACGCCTGATCTGGGCACCGAAGGGGCCCAAGGATCCGAACCGCAACACCGCGCGCTCACCGCTGCGGGAGCCTCCCATCACCGCCGATCCCATGGCCCTGCGCCAGCTGCAGGAGAGCGCCGCGTCCAGTCGAGACAGCCTGAAGGAGAGCCCCCTTGCCCCCGACCTGCCGCCGCCGCTGCTGCTGCTGCAGGGCCAGAACCTACCGGCCAATCCGGAAGCCACCACGGCTAGTCCAGCCCTGGTGCCCGCAGCACCGGCAGGCGATGCCGTCAGCCCCAGCGAGGTGGACAGCGCCACCGGAGCGGCCCCCAGCCAGGCCCCTCCCCAGGCCGCGCCCAGGGAGGGCAATGCCGGCATGCAACCGGCACCACCGGTGCTGCCGCCACCGCCCCTGCCCTGAAGGGAATCAGCCTTCCGCCGCCAGGGCCCGCACCACATCGCCGCGGGTGAGCACACCCACCGGACGGTTCTGCTCATCCAGCACGAACAGGCGCTGGGTGCTGCGCTCATGCAGCTGCTTGGCGGCAGCGGGCAAGGGGGTGTCGCCCGCACAGGTGTGGGGATGCTGGCTCATCACCTCCCCCACGCTGCTGCCCAACACCTGATGCACCTGCTGATCCCACTGCAGCGGATTGCGCAGATAGATCACCGCATCGAGGAGCAGCACATAGGGGCCGGCGTCAAAGCCGCTCTCGCGCACCATCAGGTCTTGTTCGGTGAGTTCGCCCACCAGCGCCCCGGAGGCATCCACCACCGGCAGGCCACTCACGTGGTGGTCGCTGATCAGCTGCACCGCCTCCTGCAGGGGCGTTTGCGTGCCGACGCTGAGCACCGGCGTGGTCATCACTTCAGAAACGCGCCGTTGGACAACCATGGCCGGGATTGCTGCTGGCGACATTGTGACCCGCCGCGGAGTCGGAAGATGAGCCATGCGCAGCCCTGAACCGCCGATGACGCCACCGGAGCCCCTGAGCCGTCGACTGGCGGATGCCCTCACCGTGGGGCGGGCGATCCTCGGCCTGCCGCTGATCCTGGCCCTCTCCAGCGGCGCGGCAGGACTGGCCTGGTGGATGCTGGCGCTGGGTGGTCTGAGCGATGCGGCCGATGGCTGGTTGGCCCGGCGGGCCGGCGGTGGTTCGGTGTGGGGGGCCCGGCTGGATCCCCTCACCGACAAGATCCTGATCCTGGCGCCGCTGCTGTGGCTGGGGTCGGAGCAGCTGCTGCCGCTGTGGGCCGTGTGGCTGCTGCTGGCGCGGGAGCTGCTGATCTCCGGCTGGCGTGCCGGCCAGGGCAGCGGCGGGCCGGCATCCTGGAGCGGCAAGGCGAAAACCATCCTCCAGTTCGCCTCCCTGCTGCTGCTGCTCTGGCCCAACAGCTGGGGTGGCGGACTGGTGGGGCTGCTGCACCGCTGCGGCTTCTGGCTGTTCTGGCCCTCACTGCTGCTTGCGCTGAGCTCCGCCCTGGGCTACGTGAGAGCCGGACGGGAGTGAGCTTCAGCCGGCCAGCAGTGCCGCATCGCCGCTGAAATCGGGGCTGGTGGGCATCCGCTTGGCGTAGTCGTTGGCATAGCTGTCGGCCAGGGCACGCTCCACGTCGTAGGCGGGAGTCCAGGCCAGCTCCCGCTGCACCCGGTGGATGTCGGTGAGGAAGTGGGCGAGCCGCAGGGGGAAGGCCTTGCGGGCTTTCTTGTCGAGCCCTGCGGGATCGAAACTGCGGATCTCGATGCCAGCCGGATCCTTGCCCGCCGCCCGGGCGGCGGCATCCACCAGCCCCCTGAAGGTGATGCCCTGGGCAGCGCTGCAGTTGTAGATGCGGTTGGCGGCGGCATCCACGCCGATGCAGCGCACCATGGCTGTAGCCAGGTCGTTCACGTGGCCCAGCTGGGTGATGGTGCTGCCATCGCCGGGCAGGGGCACCGGCCGGCCATGGACGATGCGATCAAAGAACCAACTCTCCACGGGGTTGTAGTTGCCCGCGCCCACGATGTAGGTGGGACGAAAGCTGGTGAAGGGAATCAACTCAGCCTGCAGCCAGGCCTCCGTGTCGAGCTTGCCGGCATGGCGACTCTGGGGATCGGTGGGGGAGTCCTCATGGAGGGGCCAGAGCTCGCTGTCGGCGTACACACCAGCGGAACTCACATACACGAAACGGTGCGAGGGGGGACCCGTGCGTTCCAGCACCGAGCGGCTGTCCTCGAGGCTGCGGCCGGAACTGTCCACGATCACGTCGAAGCGCCGGCCCTCCAGCGCCGCCAGGCCCTCAGCCGTGCCGCGATCCCCCCTGAGATGCTCCACGCCGGCGGGCACGGGGTTCTGGCCGCGGGTGAACAGGGTGAGCGCATGGCCCTCGGCCAGCAGCTCAGCCACCAGGGGCTTTCCCACGAAGCGGGTGCCGCCCATCACCAGAATCTTCACGCCGTCGCCCAGGGAACTGGGCGCCATTCAAGCCGCTGGCACCGCGCCGCTGGCGCCCCACACTGAACTGCCATCCCACGGCTGAAGCCATGGCCCGTTTCGGCGAGGTGCTGCGGTCCCTCAACAACCTCAAGCTGTTGGCGGCAATCGGCCGCAGCGGCGGCGATCTGGCCAATGTGGCCGACCTGGTGGACAACTTCCTCGACAGCCCGCAGATGGCGGACTGCGTGCGCCGCTTCCGGGCGGTGCCCGGCGGCGCCAGCTTGATGGACAGCCGCTACCCACCCCTGCAACCGAACCTGGAGCAGCTGCTTCAACTGCCCCCGGGCAGCCTCGGCCACCGCTACGCCAGCCTGATCCGCCAACTGGGCTACGACCCCGAATTCTTCCGGCCCCGCCCCACCGACACCGAGGCCCGCTGGCTCACCCAGCGCATCGCCACAACCCACGACATCCATCACGTGATCAGCGGATTCGGAACCGCACCGGAGGGGGAGAGCGGTGTGCTGGCCATCACGGCAGCCCAGATCGGTTTCCCCGCCTATGTGTTGCTCACCAGCGCCAGTCAGCTGGCCGCCTTTCGCCTGCAGAGCGAACGGTTTGAAGGCCTGAGCCGCGCCGTGGTCCACGGCATGGCCATGGCCCGTGGGGCGCAGTGCCTGGCGGCCGTGCGCTGGGAGGAGGGCTGGGAGCGGCCGATCAGCGACTGGCGAGCCCACCTGGGCATCGCCGATCCCGCCGATCAGGAGCCCTACGGCCTGGCGCAGCAGCTGGCGCCATGAAGCAGGCCGCCTGGACCGCCCAGCCAGCGAGCCTGGAGCAGAGCGGCGGATACCGCCACTTCGCCGTGCTGGGCCAGCGGGGCAGAGGGGCGGAGAGGCAGGTGGAGCTGCAGGCCGTGCTGCAGCGGAGCTTCCGGCTGCTGGTGCCCCTGCGGGAGCTGAAGGATCGCCGCCTGTGGCAGCCGGGATGGCAGCCGCTTGCCACCCTTCAAGATGGGCCCAGTCGCGCCGCCGCCATGGAGATCATCCCCGCCATCGATCTGCTCGACGGCCAGTGCGTTCGGCTTCACCAGGGCAATTACGACCAGGTGACGCAGTTCAGCGACGATCCGGTGGCCCAGGCCCTCAGCTGGCAGGAGCAGGGCGCCCAGCGGCTGCACCTGGTGGATCTCGATGGTGCTCGCAGCGGCGAACCCGTGAACGATCGGGTGGTGAAGGCGATCACGGCGGCCCTGCGGATCCCGGTGCAACTCGGTGGGGGCGTGCGCAGCAGTGAGCGGGCCGAGGAATTGCTTGCCTGCGGCCTCGACCGGGTGATCCTGGGCACCGTGGCGATTGAACAGCCGGAGCTGGTGCGGCAGCTGGCGAAGCGTCACCCCGGCCGCGTGGTGGTGGGGATCGACGCCAAGGACGGACTGGTGGCCACCCGCGGCTGGCTGGAAACCAGCAGCGTGCAGGCCACGGACCTGGCCCGCAGCTTCGAGGGCACCGGCGTGGCCGCCATCATCAGCACCGACATCGCCACCGATGGCACCCTGTCCGGACCCAATCTCGAGGCGCTGCGGGCCATGGCGCAGGCCAGCAGCATCCCCGTGATCGCCTCCGGCGGCGTGGGCAACCTGGAGCACATCCTCTCGCTGCTGTCGGTGGCGCCCCTGGGGGTGGAGGGGGTGATCGTGGGTCGTGCCCTTTACGACGGCAGCCTGGACCTCAAGGAGGCCCTGGAGGCCATCGGCCCGGAGCGGCTCCAGGACGCACTCACTTCGCCTAATGGATCTATAACAGGGTGAGTGCTCATCCTGTCCCGTGCCTGCCACGCCAGCCAAATCGGGAGTCGACAGCGCCTACCTGCGCTGCCGTGACCTGGGCATGCGGCTGTCGCGGCAGCGACGCATGGTGCTGGAGCTGCTCTGGGATGAGAAGGAGCACCTCAGTGCGCGCGACATCTTCGAAAAGCTGAATGCCAGGGGCCGCAACATCGGCCACACCTCGGTGTATCAAAACCTGGAAGCCCTGCAAAGCGCCGGTGTGATCGAGTGCCTGGATCGTGCCAGTGGCCGGCTTTACGGCTACCGCAGCGATCCCCACAGCCACCTCACCTGTCTGGAATCGGGAGCCATCCAGGATCTGGATGTGGAACTGCCGCCCGACCTGTTGGAGCGGATCGAAGACCTCACGGGCTATGCCATCGAGAGCTACAGCCTGCAGCTCAGTGGCCGCCGCCGCGGCTGAGCGGCCTGGTCCATTCGCCTCCCGAGCCCTGGAGAAGCAACGCCAGACTCGTTAACTTGTGGCCCTGCCCCCCCACACAGGCACCGTGCCCGAGGCCAAGGCCGCACCCCAGCTGCTGATCCTGGCCGAACCGCTGCTGCAGGACGCCCTCGCCAGCCTGTTGAGCCACAGCGATGACGGCGCAGCTGCCTACCGCACCGCCGCGGGCTTCGAGCAGCTGGACGGGGCTCCACAGCTGGTGATCTGGAGTGTGGACAGTTCTGTGTCCACCGGATCGTTGCTGCGGGAGGTGGCGTTGCTGCGGGAGCGCTGGCAGCCGGCGCCCCTGCTGCTGCTGATCCCAGCCGATGCGCCCTATCCCAGCGAGGTTCTGCTGCAGCTGCCGCTGGAGGGGCTGCTGCAGCAGCCCGAACCGGCCCAGTTGCGTGATGCCGTCGCCACCGTGCTGGAGGGGGGGCGCTGCGTGGCGCTGCATGCCCAGGCCAACGCCGGCTCCGGCTACCACACCCAGGCCACGGCCCTCGGCCTGGGCCAGTGGCTGCTGCAGAGCGGCCTGGCCCAGATCGAGATGGAGCAGCGGCGCTGTGAGCAGTGGCTGGAGCTCTCCCAGCCCGGTGGCCTGAGCCGTCTGCTGCTGCTCGGACGGCTGCGAGAACTCTCCCTGGCCCGCCGGCTGCTGATCTGGCTCTGGGGACCGGTGAGCCTGGCCTTCCCAGCTCCACTGCCTGCCGCTGATCCGACGGCCGCTGATCCCAAGGCCGCACCCATGACCGCGATCACCCTGCGGCAACGCACCGCCCAGGGGGTGTGGCAGGCGATCCAACAGCGGCTGATCGAGGCCGCCAGCAGCGGCCTGAGCAACCGCAGCGGCCAGCTGCTGGCCCTGGAAGGCCTCCATGACGACCACCAACGGGATCTGCTGCTGGCCCTCATCAGCCAGCTGGATCTGCTGATCACCCGGCTGCGGGGCGACCAGTTGCGGGGCGAGGAGCTCGAACAGCGCTGGCTCAGCCTGCAGCCAGACCTGCGCAGCCTGGCCCTGCGCCAGGTGGCCGGGGAGTATGTGCAGCTACCGCAGCAGGGCAGCCTGCTGGCGGTGGCGGACACCCTCAGCAGCAGCGCCAATCTGGGCAGCGAAGATCCGGAGCTGCCTTCAGCCCAGCCGATGCTCGCGGCCCTGGTGCAGGCCCAGCCGCTGCTGGTGGAGGGCCAGCTGCTGGCCCCCGATGAACCCCGGGCTCTGCTGCACCTGGAGGTGTTGATCAGCAACTGGCTGATCCGCACCGCCGAGTTGATCAGCGCCGAACTGCTGGCCAGCTGCAGCAGCTGGCCGGAGCTGCGCCGCTACCTGCTGAAGCGCGAGCTGCTGGCCACCCGCAGCCTGGAGCGGCTGCGCAACCAGCTCAACTCCCAGCAGCGCTGGGGCAGCTGGTTTGAGCGCCCCGTGCAGCTCTACGAGAGCCAGCGGCTGCTCTACCGGCTGGAGTCTGGGGCGGTCACAACGGTGCTGCTCACCGAGCCCCGCGACGCCGAACTCCGGCAACTGGGGTGGGTGCAGCAGTTGGTCACCCTGGCCCTCGAGAGCCGCGATGCGCTGGCCCCCCAGGTGCAGGCCTTCTTCCAACGGCTGGGGGATCTGGTGGTGGTGGTGCTCACCCAGGTGATCGGCCGGGCCATTGGCCTTGTCGGTCGCGGCATCCTCCAGGGCATGGGCCGCAGCGTCGGCCGGGGTTGAACGCCAGCGGCCACAATGGGGCCACGTCGCGGATGACCCTTGCAAGTTGGCTGTCTTGGGCAGGTGGGCCGTCTCGCCCGGTTGTGCCAGCGCCTGGGAGCCCTGGTGCTGCTGCTGGTGATCTTGGCGCTGCCAGCCACTCCTGCCTGGGCCGCCCGCGACACCAACAGCTACGACGGCAACATCTATGCCCTCTACGCCGGCAATGGCTCCCTGGTGCCCCCCCACCTGACCCTGGCCGATGCCCTCAAGAACGAGCGGCCGATCGTGCTGGGATTTTTTCTGGACGACAGTGCCGCCAGCAAGCAGTACGCCATCGTGTTCAACGAGCTGCAGCGGCTGTGGGGCCGCACCGCTGAGCTGATCCTGCTGCCCACCGACCCCCTGCAGGCTCGGCAGAGCAGGGGCGCCGATGATCCGGCCAGCTACTGGAAAGGCGTGGTTCCCCAGGTGGTGGTGTTCGATGGCGCCGGATCGGTGGTGCTCGATGAAACCGGACCGGTGAGCATCGATGCCATCAATGCAGCCCTCACCAGGGTGACGGGCCTCAAGCCCCAGGGCGATGTGAAGCTCAGCCTCAACCGTGAGGTCAATGAGCTGAACAGCGAGATCGTTCCATCGCGGTGAGATCTGGTGCCATGAACAGCGACATCGACCGTCCCGGCACCGCCATCCCCACCGCTCCCAGCGGACTGGAGCTCGGCGCACTGCAGCCCAGCCGACTGGAGAGCGACAGCCTTGGAGCCATCGCCGTGCCGGCCGATCACTACTGGGGCGCCCAGACCCAGCGCTCGATCGCCAACTTCCCCTTCGGCCAGCCCATGCCGCTGGCGATCGTGCACGCCTTCGGCCAGCTCAAGGCGGCCTGCGCCGAAGCCAACCGCGACCTGGGCAGCCTGGATGCCGACCTCTGCGCCGCCATCGTGGCCGCCGCCGAACAGGTGGCTCGCGGCGAGCTCGATCGGGAATTCCCGCTCAAGGTGTGGCAGACGGGCTCCGGCACCCAGAGCAACATGAACGCCAACGAGGTGATCGCCAACCGGGCGATTGAAGCCCTCGGCGGTGTGCTCGGCAGCAAGAGCCCCGTGCACCCGAACGACCATGTGAATCTCAGCCAGTCGAGCAACGACACCTTCCCGACGGCGATGCACGTGGCGGTGCTGCTGGAGTTGGAGCGGGAGCTGCTGCCGGCGGTGGAGCAGCTGGCGGAGGCCCTGCAGGCCCGGGCCACCGCCTGGGCCCAGCTGGTGAAGATCGGCCGCACCCACCTGCAGGATGCGGTGCCCCTCAGCCTCGGGCAGGAGTTCAGCGGCTACGTGGCCCAGCTTGAGCTGGGGCTGGAGGCGATCCGCCAGGGCCTGCCGCTGGTGCGGCAGCTGGCCATCGGTGGCACGGCCGTGGGCACCGGCCTCAATGCCCCCAAGGGGTTCGGCGAGGCGGTTGCGGCGCGACTGAGCGAACGGCTGGGCACCAGCTTCGTGAGCGCCCCCAACAAATTCCAGGCTCTGGCCGGCCACGAGGCCCTCGCCCATTGCCACGGTGCCCTCACGGTGCTGGCCGGCAGCCTGATGAAGATCGCCAACGACATCCGCTGGCTGGGCAGCGGGCCCCGCTGCGGCCTGGGGGAGCTGGTGCTGCCGGAGAACGAACCGGGCTCCTCGATCATGCCGGGCAAGGTGAACCCCACCCAGTGCGAGAGCCTCACGATGGTGGCTGCGCAGGTGATGGGCAACAACACCGCCGTTCAGCTGGCCGCCAGCCAGGGCAACTTCGAGCTCAACGTGTTCAAGCCGCTGATCGCCCACAACGTGCTCGAGAGCATCGAACTGCTGGCGGGTGCCTGCCGCAGCTTCCGCGAGCACTGCATCGAGGGTCTCAAGGCCAATGAACAGCGGATCGAGCGGCTGCTCCACCAGAGCCTGATGCTGGTGACGGCCCTCACCCCAGCCATCGGCTACGACCGCGCCAGCGCCATCGCCAAACATGCCCATCGCCATGGGCTCAGCCTGCGGGAGGCGGCCCTGGTGCTCGGAGAGATCAGCGGTGAGGAGTTCGACCAGTGGGTACGGCCCGAGCGGATGGTGTGATCAGAGCAGGTTGGCCGCCAGTTCCGCCAGCTCACTGCGCTCGCCGCGCACCAGGGTCACGTGGCCAGCGAGCGGTTGGCCCTTGAACCGCTCCACCAGCCAGGTGAGGCCATTGCTCTCGGCATCCACGTAGGGGTTGTCGATCTGGTAGGGATCGCCGGTGAACACGATCTTGGTGCCTTCGCCCACCCGGGTCACGATCGTTTTCACCTCATGGGGGGTGAGGTTCTGGGCCTCATCCACCACCATGAACTGGCGCGGGATCGAGCGGCCGCGGATATAGCTAATTGCCTCCACCTCCAGCAGACCCATGCCCTTGAGGTCGGTCCAGTTGCTGCGGGGGGCGCGGTGGCTGCCGGCACGGGCCGAGGCCGAGGCGCCCGCCGGCCGGGAACCCTGGCGCCCCTCATCCTCGCCGCTGCCCCCCAGGAGGAAATCGAGGTTGTCGATGATCGGCTGCATCCACGGGCCCATCTTTTCCTCCAGACTTCCAGGCAGGAAACCGATCTCCCGGCCCAGGGAAATCACCGGCCGGGTCACCAGCAGTCGCTCGTAGAGGTGCTCATCGGCCACCTGGTGCAGACCCGCCGCCAGGGCCAGAAGGGTTTTGCCGGTGCCGGCCTTGCCCACCAGCGTGAGCAACTGGATGGCGGGATCCAGCAGCAGATCGAGGGCGAAAGTCTGCTCCCGGTTGCGCGGCCCCACCTTGCCGAGGCGCACCTTGCCGGCCCTGGCCAGGGGCACCAGGGCAGCCCGCGCGGCGTCGTAACGGCCCAGGATCGTGTGGTTGGGCTGGGCCTCATCCACCAGGGTGACCCCCTCGTTGGCCTGCAGCTCCACAGCGGCGGCTGAGGGCAGCTGCTGCAGCGGCAGCCCCCCGGGGGCCTTGATCGTTTCCATGCTGGTGGCGCTGGCCAACAGCTCACACACCCCGGGGTAGAGGTCAGCGATGGTGACCTTGTCGGTGGTGTAGTCCTGGGCGATCAGGCCCACCGCATCGGCCTTGATGCGCAGGTTGGTGTCCTTGGTGACGAGCACCACCGGCGGCTGGCTGCCCATCACCCCCGAGCGCAACTGCTCCAGGGCCACGGCGAGGATGTTGTTGTCGCCATTGCCGGCCTTGAGCTCCGGCGGCAACTGGGCCAGCGTCTCACTGCGGCAGAACACCACCTGCAGGGTGCCGCCACTGGTTTCATCGATCGGCACGCCATCGGCCAGGTTGCCCTTCTCCCGCAGGGCATCCAGCAGCCGGGAGATCTGGCGGGCGTTGCGACCCTTCTCGGAGGGATCGCGCTTGAAGCGATCGATCTCCTCCACCACCTCGATGGGGATCACCACCGCGTTGTCTTCAAACCGGGTGAGGGCCTGGGGATCGTGCAGCAACACATTCGTGTCGAGAACGAAGGTCTTGCGCATGGGGCCCTCCCGCGATGGAGTTGGCGCAAGGGTAGGGGGATTCGCAGCGGCACGCCCTACGCTCCGGCACAAGCTGTGGAGCCGGCCTTGCACCCCCTCATCGCATTCCTGCTGATCAGTGCCCTGGTCTTCGGACTGGCACTGTTGTGGCTGGAGGCACGCCACCGCCTGCGGCCGGCCTCGCCCCTGCGCCTCAGCACGGGGGGATGGAAAGTGCAACGGCTGAACGACAACCGCCTCGCGGTGAACGGCAGCGTGACCATCCACAACCCCCATCCGCGGATGGAGGTGTTCGTGCCGGAGATCAGCCTCAAGCCAACGCTCCTGGGCCGCGCTGATCTGGCGGGCGTGACCGTCAGCTGCCGCATCACCCCGCGGCATCCGGATGAACAGGCCCGGGCCGATGGTTACTGGTTCGCCTACATCGTGAAAGGCCGCAAGAGCACCCATGCCGATCTCAGCGTGGCCATCAGCGCTCCCGAGGGGACCGACCTCAAGGGCCTGCTCGACACTCTCTGGCTCGAGATTCTGTGGGTGAACTACGGCCCCTTCGGCCGCCTGCAGCGTCGTGATGCGGTGCTGATCCCCCTGCGCCGGCCTGCCCCCGCAAGCCCGGCAACGGCCCAGTGGCGCCAGGGCGACCACTGCACGGTGTTGCCGATCCGCACCCATCTGCTCGGCAGCCTCGACGATCCCGCCGAGGTGTTGCGGCACTACGCCGGAGGCGTGTTCCAACCCGGAGATGTGCTCACCATCGGCGAGACGCCCCTGGCGGTGATGCAGGGCCGCTACCACCATCCGGCCATGGTGGAACCTTCCAGCCTGGCGCGCCTGCTCTGCCGGGTGTTCCACCCCACCAGCTCCCTGGCCAGCGCCTGCGGCCTGCAGACCCTGATCGACGACGTGGGGCCAGCGCGGGTGCTGTGCGCCTGGCTGCTGGGGACCGCCCTGAAGGCCGTGGGCTCCAAGGGCTGGTTCTATCGGCTGGCAGGCGAGCAGGCCCGGCTGATCGACGACATCACCGGCACCACCCCCCCCTACGACCAGACGATCGTGCTGGGTCCCGCCCAGCCCGCCGCCTTCTGCTGCGAGATGGCTGCCGCCCTTGGGGTGGCCGTGGCCGTGGTGGACGTGAACGACCTGGGCCGCGTGAAGGTGCTGGCCTCCAGCCCCGGTTGCGACGAGGCGCTGCTGCAGCGGGCCCTGCGGCCCAACCCCGCCGGCAACGCCAACGAGCGCACGCCCCTGGTGCTGGTTCGCCCATAGCATGGGTTCAGGCCTGCTCACCGCTCGCCGCTCCCCAGGGAATCAGCCGTGTCCCAATCTGATTCGCCGCTTCTGATCCAGCCCCTCAAGGGCTGGCAGCTGCCCCTGCTGCAGGAGCCGGCGTTTCAGGATCTGCTTCCCCTGCTGCAGCGCTCATTGCTGCTCCAGGGACCCGAGCGGCTGCTTCACAGCCTGGCCCCGCGGCGGGCCCTGGCCCCGGATGTGCTGGTGGCCTTCCGCCAGGCCCAGCAACCACTCGGCCTGGTGATCAGCGAGCGCCTCAACCGCAGTGGCAGCTGCTGGCAACTGCATCAGCTGCGCACCGGCACCGCCGTGCAGGCCGCCGGTGAAGCGGGGCGGATGGCCGTTCAGGCAGCGCTGGTGCGGGAGGCCATCCAGCGCAGCCGCGACGCCGCCAGCTGGATCGCCACCTGCTCCAGCGACGACAACGACAGGCTGGCCGTGTTGCGCCAGCAGGGCTTCCAGCCCCTGCGGCGGGAAACCCTCTGGCGCTGGCAGCCGGCGGCAGCCTGCAATTGCGGCGCCTGAACCGCCGCAACGCCTTGGCCATGTGGCAGCTGGAGCAGGCCGCCATGCCGGCCCAGCTGCGCCAGCTGCTGGATCGCCGCGTGGACGACCTGCTCGATCAGAGCGAGCAACCCAGCCTGATGCTGATCGACAGCAACCGCCAACAGGCCGTGGCCGGGGCGCGCCGGCTGCGGGCCGGTGCCCGGGGCCTGCCCGAGCTGGAGCTCACGCTGCACCCGGGCTGGCAGCACCTGCTGGGCCGGCCGCTGCAGCTGCTGCTCGAGCTGAGCGCCGCCGGCGCCGATCAATTGATCGTGCGCAGCGATGTGCTGGATGGGGAGCGCAGCCACTGGCTGCAGGCGCTGGGCATGGAGCCGGATGGCGAAGAAGTGCTGATGGCGCGCAGCGTCTGGCGCCGACACACCCCCCAGCCCAGCCAGGCGATGGCCCGCAGACTCGAGGCCATGCTCGGTCAGCTGCAGCCTCGCCAGCGCCCCATCCCCACGCCCC